>NZ_JBICCO010000024.1:0-79607 GCF_043119405.1 Achromobacter sp. 413638 | reverse complement strand
CGCGATGGCGAGCGCAAGCCGTCCGACCGTCCGGCCCACGCCGGCCGCAACGAAGGCCGCCCGCAGCAACCGCAGAACCACCGCCGTCCCGAGGGCGCCGCGCGCCCGGCGGGCAACGGCGGCCGTCCCGGCGGCTCGCCGCGGGCCGCGCTGCTAAGCAAGTAATATCTGCGGATAGCCCCCACCCAGACAGCGACCCACGGACCCGCGCGCATCATGCCCTTATCGACCTGGTTGACGTTTTTCCTGGCCTCCTGGGCCATTTCGTTCTCGCCCGGCGCGGGCGCGATCTCGGCCATGTCCTCCGGGCTGAAGTACGGCTTCGCGCGCGGCTACTGGAACACGGCCGGCCTGATCATGGGCATCCTGTTCCAGTTCGTGGTCGTCGCCGTCGGCCTGGGCGCGGTGCTGGCCACCTCGGAGATGGCCTTCAACGTGGTCAAGTACCTGGGCGTGGCCTACCTGATCTACCTGGGCGTGCGCCAGATCCGCACCGACGCCGCGCCGGTCGCGGTCGACGCCGGCGATCCCAGGCAGGCGTCGATCCGCGAGTTGGTCATGCGCGGCTTCCTGATCAACACCATGAATCCCAAGGGCACGGTGTTCCTGCTGGCCGTGGTGCCGCAGTTCGTCGATCCGGCGCTGCCGATGGTGGCGCAGTACGCGGCGCTGGCCGGCACGCTGGCCTTCACCGACTTGGTGGCGATGGGCGTGTACACGCTGCTGGCGGCCCGCGTGCTGCGTCTGCTGCGCGACGCCAAGCACATCCGCTGGATGAACCGGACCTTCGGGTCGCTGTTCATCCTGGCAGGCGTGTTCCTCGCCTCGTTCCGCCGCCATTCCTGAACCCGACCGAGCGGGGCTCGCTGCCTTCCCGGCGCGAGCCCCGCGCTTTTTTGCACGCAGCAGGACCGCGCCGGACCTGAAACACGGCGCCAGAATATTCCACCGATCATGAGCATTCAACAAGAAGTCGCGCGACGCCGGACGTTCGCCATCATTTCCCACCCCGACGCGGGCAAGACCACGCTGACCGAAAAGCTGCTGCTGTTCGCGGGCGCGATCCAGATCGCCGGCAGCGTCAAGGCCCGCAAGGCCTCGCGCCACGCGTCCTCCGACTGGATGGAAATCGAAAAGCAGCGCGGCATCTCGGTGGCCTCGTCGGTGATGCAGATGGAATACCGCGACTGCGTCATCAACCTGCTCGACACCCCGGGCCACCAGGACTTCTCGGAAGACACCTATCGCGTGCTGACCGCCGTGGACGCCGCGCTCATGGTGATCGACGCCGCCAACGGCGTGGAGCCGCAGACCATCCGGCTGCTGCAGGTCTGCCGCGCGCGCAACACGCCCATCATCACCTTCATCAACAAGATGGACCGCGAAGTGCGCGAGCCGCTCGAGCTGCTGTCCGAGATCGAAGGGCACCTGGGCATGGATGCGGTGCCGTTCTCGTGGCCGGTGGGCATGGGCAAGGCCTTCGGCGGCGTGTTCGACATCCGCCGCGACCGCATGCGCGTGTTCCGCGCCGGCCAGGAGCGCCGCTCTGACAACGACGACTTCATCGAGGGCCTGTCCAATCCCGAGATCGGCCGCCGCTTCGGCTCGGCCTTCGAACAGGCCAGCGGCGAGATCGAGCTGATCAACGAAGCCGCGCCCGCCTTCGACCGCGCGCAGTTCCTGGCCGGCAAGCAGACCCCGGTGTTCTTCGGCTCGGCCATCAACAACTTCGGCGTGCAGGAAGTGCTGGACGCGCTGGTCGAGCAGGCCCCGCCGCCCGGCCCGCGCACCGCGCTGCAGCGCGAGGTGCAGCCCGAGGAACCCAAGTTCACCGGCGTGGTGTTCAAGGTGCAGGCCAACATGGACCCCGCGCACCGCGACCGCGTCGCCTTCGTGCGCGTGAGCTCCGGCCGCTTCGAGCGCGGCATGCGCCTGAAGGTGGCGCGCACCAACAAGGAAATGCGGCCCAACAACGTGGTGTCGTTCCTGTCGCAGCGGCGCGAGCTGCTGGACGAGGCTTATGCCGGCGACGTCATCGGCATCCCCAACCACGGCGTGCTGCAACTCGGCGACGTGCTGACCGAAGGCGAAACCCTGCAGTTCACCGGGCTGCCGTTCTTCGCGCCCGAGCTGTTCCAGGCGGTCGAAGTGAAGGATCCGCTGCGCACCAAGCAATTGCGCACCGGCCTCACGCAGCTGGGCGAGGAAGGCGCCATCCAGGTGTTCCGTCCCGAGGCGGCCGGCGGCTCGCTGCTGCTGGGCGCGGTCGGCCAGCTGCAGTTCGAAGTGGTGGCGCACCGGCTCAAGACCGAGTACGGCGTGGACGCCCGCATGCTGCCTTCGCGCTACACGATGGCGCGCTGGATCACGTCCGACAACCCCAAGGCGCTGCGCAAGTTCATGGATGCCAATGCTGCCCATATCGCCTATGATGTGGTCGATGCGGCGGCGTTTTTGATCGGTTCGCCCGCGCAGCTGCGCGTGGCCGAGGAACTGTATCCGGATGTGAAATTCCACGCCATGCGCGAGCACGGCGGCAAGGTTTTCGGAGACAAGGCGTAGACCCGTCCGGGTTCCGCACGGCAGAAGAGGTTTAGCAATGTCTTGGCGTTTTTTGTTCGCAACGCTGCTGGTCGCGCTGGGCGCGTCGGCCTGGGGCGGAATTCAACTTGGCGACTGGCTGGTGGCGCATGCCCCGGTCGCCGCGCCCGCGCCCGGCCAGGATGGGGCCGACGGCCAGCAACCGGTGCTGGACGCCAACGGGCGTCCCTATGTGGCGCAGCCACCGCAGCCGCGCATCGACGGCACGCTGGGCGTGCCCGACAAGCCGGCCGACCGCGAGTGGGCCATCAACACCGTGTCGCTGTTCGATTCCGTCAGCGATCCCAACGTCAAGCTGTCGCGCGAGCGCATCTCGGCCGACCAGGCGCGCGAAATCGCCGCGGCCTCGCAGCAGGTGCCGCTGCCCACGGGCACGTCCGACGTCAGCACGCTGGATCTGCAGGCGCCTGGCACCTCGACCGCCGTCAACGGCGGCGCGGGGCAGGGCCAGGTCCAGGCCGGCGGCTACGGCTCCGGCCAGATGATGCCCGCGCCGCCGCCCCCGAACACCGCCCAGGCGCCCGGTGCTCCCGGCTGGCAGGACGCGCTCAAGCGCGAGCTGGCGCATTGCGCCACGCAGGGCTTCTTCGAGCGCCCCTCGTGTTCCTGGGCCGCGCGCAACAAGTACTGTGCGCCGAACCGCGCCTGGGGCACGATGGCCGAATGCCCGGCCCGTCCGCAGTAACGCGATCGCAACGCTATCGACGCGGCACTCTGGCCGCGTACCAAGACAAAGGCGCCCCTCGGGGCGCCTTTGTCTTGGCCGGCGATCCTGTGACCGCCGCCAGGCCGGCAACCGTTATTCCGGCACCGACATCTGGCTCTGCAGGTAGTTCTGCAGGCCGACCTTGTCGATCAGGTCGATCTGGGTTTCCAGATAGTCGATGTGCTCTTCGGTGTCGTCCAGGATGTCCTGGAACAGATCGCGCGACACATAGTCGCGCACCGATTCGCAATACGCGATGGCTTCCTTGACCGTGGCTTGCGCGCCTTGCTCCAGCTTGAGGTCACAGGCCAGCAGTTCCGGCACGTCTTCGCCGATCAGCAGCTTGTGCAGGTCCTGCAGGTTGGGCAGGCCGTCGAGCATGAAGATGCGCGCGATCAGGCGATCGGCATGCTTCATCTCGCCGATCGACTCTTCGTATTCGTGCTTGCCCAGCTTGTCGAAGCCCCAGTGGTTCAGCATGCGCGCATGCAGGAAATACTGGTTGATGGCCGTCAGCTCGTTGGTCAGCTGCTTGTTGAGATGCTGGATGACGGTTTTATCGCCTTTCATGATGAGACTCCTTGCAGTCAGGCGCGATGCGAGCACATCGCGACAGGAAGACGCGCGATGCCGCGCGTACGCAACCCCGGCAGACTAACATCCGGCGCGGGGCCGCGCCTAGCCTTGCTCTGCATTTGGTAAACGGCTTTGCAAGCGCAACATGAAAGCGACAGGATAATGAGAATGAGTTTGCGTGAGCGATGCCTTGCACGCACTACGCAGACTTCATGCGGCCTGGAAGCGGCCATACCGCCCGATTGTGCGCCTTGATGCACGTCAAGCGCAGCGCGGATCGCACGCCGCCTCGCTGAAAAACCCGCGTGCGACGCGTGCTCCGCGCTGTTGCATATCTACGACCGCATGAGCGCGCGCGCCACCATCACGCATCGACTCGATGGATATCGCGGACTCAATCGGCGCGCCGCGTGGCCAGCCAGATGCCGAATGCGATCGGCACGATGCCCAGCAGGTCCAGCCACGACACCGGCTCGCTCAACACCAGCCAGCCGAACAGCAAGCCCAGCGGCGGCATCAGGAAGTGCAGCGCGCTGGCGGCGGTGGCGCTGGCGCGGCCAAGAATCATGAACCACAAGTAATAACCGCCAATCGACACGGCCATGATCATGTAGGCCATGCTCCAGAACAGACTGGCCGTCATGCGCGCCGCGCCCAGGTCATCGACGACCAGCGCGATCGGCATCATCGCGGCCGCGCCGGCCAGCGACTGGATGCCGGTGGCCATCCACAAGTCCGCGGACGGCTTCAGGCGCTTGTACAGCAGCGTGCCCGCCACCAGCGCGATCAGTCCGCCAACCACGAGCAAGGTGCCGTGCGCGTCTTCCTGCATGCCGCTCAACCGCGAACGCAGCACCACGGCCACGCCGGCCAGCCCCAGCAGCAGGCCCAGCAGCTTGCGCCAGCTCAACCGCTCGCCCAGCACCGGCCCGGCCAGCACGCCGATCAGCAGCGGATTGGTGCTGATCAGCACCGCGGTGAACGCGGATGACACCCGCGTCATGCCCGACCAGCTCAAACCCAGATACAGGGCGTTGTTCAGCAGGCCCAGCAGCGCCAGCGCGGCGACGTCGCGCCGGCTCGGCCAGCGCCAGCGGCCGCTGGCCGCGGCCACGCCCAGCATCAGCGCGCCGGCGATCAGGAAACGAAACGCCAGCAGGGTCATCGGCGGACAGTCGCGCACCGCGATCTTGGCGGCGGCGAACGCCGAACTCCACAACAGGCAAAACGCGGCGATGGGCAACCAGGCGACAGCGGCTGGAGAATCGGTGCGGGCGGGAGATGCGACGGCGAGCGAGGGGGTTTTCATGCGAGTCCCGGAGAGAGGGCGCCGCCGCTTTGGCGACAGGCTGGCGGCCATTCTGCGCGCCGCCCCATCCATTGACAAATGCTTTATTCAGATTGAAAGTATTCGATAATCGAATGGATAAGCCCACCGCCTGTCCAGGCTGCACGACTGCTTTCCAGGCCCCGCCATGCTCGATCTCGATCTACTGCACAGCTTCGTTTCCGTCGTCGACGCCGGCGGCTTCACGCGCGCCGGCGAACGCGTGCACCGCAGCCAGTCCACCGTCAGCCAGCAGATCCGCAAGTTGGAAGAGGCGCTGGAGTGCGCGCTGTTCATCCGCGACGGCCGCCAGGTCCAGCTGACCGAAGACGGCGAGCGGCTGCTGGGCTATGCCCGCCGCATGCTGGCGCTGTCCACCGAGGTGCGCGAGGCTGTCAGCGGCCGCCAGCGCGTGGACGTGGTGCGCCTGGGCATCCCGGACGATTTCGCGCCCGAGGCCTTGACCGCGCTCCTGGCGGCCTACGTGCGCGAACGGCCGACGCTGCGCCTGTCAGTGCGCTGCGATCTCAGCGCCGCGCTGACGCGCAGCCTGGAGCGCGGCGATCTGGATGTGGCGCTGCTCAAGCGCGAGCCCGGCGCCGGAATGGACACGGGCGCGGCCCTGGCCGCGTGGCCGGAGCACCTGCATTGGATCGCCGCCAGCGCCTTGCCGCTGCCCGATGTCGAGCCCGTGCCGCTGGTGGCGTTTCCGCAAGGCTGCATCTACCGCAACCGCGCCATCCACGCGCTGGAAGCGGCGGGCCGGCGCTGGCGCATCGCCTATGAAAGCCCCAACCTGCTCGGCCTGCAGGCGGCGCTGGCCGGCGGCCTGGGCGTGGCGCTGCTGGAGCGCCGCTGTCTGGCGCCCAACCTGCGCATCGTGGACACGCATCTGCCGCCGGCGCCGCCCACCGAGCTCGCGCTCTGCCTGGGCCGCGCGGCGCGCGAGCCGGCGCGCCAGGTGGCGCAGACGGTGCAGGCGTTCTGCGCAGCGCAGTAGCGCCAGCCCTCATCCTGAACGGGAACGGCTCCGCCGGACGGCCCAACGGCCGCAAGCCGCCAGGCGTGGAAAGGACACAGGCCGCCTGTGTGTGGAAGGAACCGCGCAGACAAAGGCGCGAAAACCCACGCCGACCCATCCGCACAAAAACAAAAGCCACGGCAGGCGCCGTGGCTTCGTTGGATCAGGAACGGGGTCAGGCTACCGCGACCTGGATGACCGGATAGGTATTGGCCGCCGGCGCGCTGGGCTGTTCAGCCAGGGCGGCGGGAGGATTGACCGGAACGGCGATCGAGCGCACGTCGCAGACGCTGGAGCAACGACCGCCGGGCAGGTATTCCGTGGCGGTGGCTGCGCAACAGCCGCAACAGGTCGCCACGCCCAGCTCGAACTGCAGGTCGGCCAGCGTGGTAGCGCCCGCGTCCACGCTGGCGCGGACTTGGCGTTCGGTGATCGCGTTGCATACACAAATGTACATGAGAATAATTATCGAAAATTATTCTCGAACTGGCAAGCGGCTTGCGCAAAAAAAATTGCAACCGAGATGTCACGCAAGTGTTTGAAATCAGGGACGAATTTACAGTCATTCGTCCCTGATTTCAGCGAACCGAGGCCTGCGCCTTGCGCAGCGCCGCCGGCGCGATGCGCAGCGCCTCGCGGTATTTGGCCACCGTGCGCCGGGCGATCACGATGCCCTGGTCGGCCAGCTTTTCCATGATCTGGCTGTCGGACAAGGGCTTGGCGCGATTCTCATCCGCCACCATCTGGCGGATATGGGTCTGCACCGCCGTGGCCGAGGTGGCGTCGCCGCCGTCGGTCGACACCCCCGCCCCGAAGAAGCGCTTGAGCTCCAGCGTGCCAAACGGGGTGAGCATGTACTTCTGCGTCGTGGCCCGTGAAATCGTGGATTCGTGCAGGCCCAGTTCGCCCGCGATGTCCTTCAGGATCAGCGGTCGCATGGCCGCCGGCCCCTGGCTGAAAAAGGCCGTCTGGCGTTCGACGATGGCCTGGGACACCCGCAGGATGGTGTCGAAGCGCTGCTCGACGTTGCGGATCATCCACTTGGCCTGCTGCAGCTGGGCCTGCAGACCGGCGTGGGCCGATTCCTTCTGATTGCCCAGCATCTGCGCGTACAGGCCGTTGATCTGCAGGCGCGGCACGGCGGCGCTGTTGAGCGTGACCTGCCAGCCGCGCCGGGTTTTGCGCACGATCACGTCCGGCACGGCGTAGTCGGCGGCCGGCACGGTCCAGGCGCGTCCCGGACGCGGCTCCAGGCGCAGGATCAGGGCGTGCGCGGCGCGGAACCGGGTTTCGTCGCACCCCGCCGCCGCGCACAGACGGGCGACATTGCCGGTGGCCAGCAGCGGCAGGTGACGGGCGCAGATCTCGCGGGCGCAGGCCAGCGCCGCCGGGTCGGCCGCCTCGGGCAGGCGCGTGATGTCCGGGTGGCGCAATTGCAACAGCAGGCATTCCGCCATGTCCCGCGCGCCGATGCCGGGTGGATCGAAGGACTGCAGCAGCGACAGCGCCGCCTTCAGCTCGTCGATATCCGGCTCCAGCTCGGCCGGCAGCCAGCCCAGGATTTCCTCCAGCGGCGAGCCCAGGTAGCCGTTCTCGTCCAGCTCGTCGATCAGCAGGGCGGCCAATGCGGCGTCGCGCGGCGCCGCCCGGGTCAGCATCAGCTGGCCCAGCAGGTGCTCGCGCAGCGTGTCCGGCATGGCGGCCTCGGGCGGGCCGCCGTCCTCGTCTGGGTAGACCCCGCCGGAGCCGGGCATTTCCTCGATGGGCGCGTCGCGCTCGGCCGCCGGCTCGTCGTCCTGCACCGAGGACTCGCGTTCGGACTCTGCCTGCGCCTCGGGCGCCACGGGTTCGTCGTCGCGCTCGAGCAGCGGGTTGTCCGCCAGCACCTGCGAGATCTCGGCTTCCAGCTCGAGCGTGGACAACTGCAACAATCGGATCGATTGCTGCAGCTGTGGGGTCAGCGTCAGATGCTGACCGGGACGCAGTTCTAAAATCGGACGGGTCATAGGTACAATATTTTGCATGATGAATCAGACTTCGCCCGAGCGCGTTCGCCAGGATAGCCGCCTGATCGGCCAGACCCTGCTCAAACTTGCGCTTCCCAGACTCCTCCTGCGCGCGATCGTGATCGCCGTCGCCCTCATCATCTGGTATTTCGTCGCCAACTGGATACTGGACGCGGGCAAGCGCGTGAGCTTCGAATTCCTGCACTCGCTGGGCCAGCCCACGATGGACATGGTGCAGAAGTTCAGCCCCTACCTGTGGTGGGTCGGGGTCGGCATCTGGAGCCTCATCGTCTTCTTCGCGCTGCGCGCCTGGCTGAGCGCCAGCCTGGCCTCCGGCCGCGCCACGCCGGTGCAGACCGAGGTGCTGGCCGAACTGGCGCCGCAGCTGTCCGACGAATCGCTGGGCGTGCTGCGCTGGACCTGGGGCGACCGCGAAGAACCCTTCACCGTGGGCGACCTGCGCCGCTCGCTGTCTGAAATCCGCCACAGCCGCATCGCCAAGATCGACATGGTGGCGCGTCAGGCCGAGATCCTGGAAGGCGGCGGCAAGCCCCGCGCCGGCTCCCGCGACGACGACGCACCGCGCCGCGAACCGCGCGCCGACCGCTACGTCGAGCCGCGCATCGGCCCCGCCCGATAAGCGACACCCTTCCGCGCAACCCGCCAGAAGCCGCCGTCCAGGCGGCTTTTGCATTTCAGTGCGCTGCCAGCAAGCCGCTCCTATACTGGCCTGCCACGCTCGCGCAACCGCGGGCCGCGCGTCATACCGACACCATGCGCCGGCGGCCCCGCCGCGGCGACCGCGCGGCCGACCTCCTGGAGTCCGCTTTCCATGTTCCGTACTTCCGTCCGGTTCGCCGCCAGCATGGCGCTGGCCTGCTCGGCCGCCCTCTCATTCAGCGCGCCGGCGCGGGCCGCCTGGCCCGACAAGCCCATCACCTTCGTCGCCCCGTTCACCGCCGGCGGCGCCAATGATCTGGTCGCCCGCATCATCGCCAAGGCGGTCGGCGCCGCGCTGAACCAGCCCGTCATCGTCGAGAACCGTCCCGGCGCCGGCGGCGTGATCGGCGCGGCCCACGTGGCGCGCAGTCCGGCCGACGGCTACACCTACCTGGTCGGCAGCAACGGCACCGTCACCAACAGCCTGATCCGTTCCGACCAGCCGTACAAGGACGAGGCGCTGACGCCCGTGGCGCTGCTGTCGATCACGCCCTCGGTGATCGTGACCCACCCGTCCAACCCCGCCAAGGACCTGAAGGATTTCGTGGCGCGCGCCAAACAGGCCAAGACCGATCGCATCACCTTTTCCACCGCCGGCAACGGCAGCACGCCGCATTTCGTGGCCGAAATGCTGAAGGAAGCCAGCGGCCTGCCGGTAGAGCCCATCGCCTACAAGAGCGGCTCGGAAGGCGTGAGCGCGGTGATCGGCAACCAGGTCGACGCCACCTCCGAGGCCAGCATCGTGACGCTGCCGCTGGTCCAGAGCGGCAAGCTCAAGGCGCTGGCCACCACCTGGGACAAGCGCATGGCCAGCGCGCCGGACATTCCGACCACGGCCGAGGCCGGCTTCGGCACGGTGCGCATCGGCCACTGGGCCGGCCTGTACGCGCCGACCGGCACGCCGGCGGACGTGCTCGACAAGATGAACGCGGCGGTCGAGCAGTCGTTGCAGACGCGTGAAGTGCAGGATGCGTTGCGCCAGAGCAGCATCGAGCCGGGCGGCGGTTCGCGCGCCAGCTTCGCCGAGTTCGCCGCCAACGAGCGCAAGCGCCTGGGCGAAGTGGTCAAGAACGGCCATATGCAGACGCAGTAAGCGCCTGAGCCGGAGCGCGCTCATGCTGTTGCGCGTCCGGCTGCGCGAGCCCCGCGCCACCGCGAAACGCGTGGCTCGCGCCGCGCCTGCCGGCCTGTCGAAAGAACCAGGGAATACCCTGAGGCGCCACCGTAAGACAGATACGTCCCCGGCTTTTTCATTTGCGCTTGCACAAAAAGTATGTTTGACTAGCATCCCTATGGCCGCTAACCGCAACCCCCTCGCGATTGCCACCGGACGCTACGACGCTCCGGTCGCCGGCCTGCGCGCTTCCTTCCTCAGCGTTGCCTCCTTCGCCGCGCTATCGCTATACCTACCGATCGGTTGCCGGGCCTAGTGCCTCGTGGTAGCTCGGCAGCCACACGCTCGCCACACGCGTATTCCCCTTTCTTTTCCTGTTTTCAAGACTGAATCCTGCCGGCCTGGCCAGTAGTTTCCGGGCATATCCACGGCAAATCCAGGCGCCAGACCGTCATCCGGGCGCGCGCCGCTTGCGGGACCCCGTCCCCGGGATTCAAAAGAAACCGATCGAGGTGTAGAGATGATGCTTGCCAACCCCGCCACCAAGTACGTACCGTTCAAGCCCTTCGCCAGCGACTATGCCGAGCGCACCTGGCCCAGCCGCCGCATCACGCAGCCGCCCATCTGGATGAGCACCGACCTGCGCGACGGCAACCAGGCCCTGATCGAACCGATGAGCGTCGAGCGCAAGCTCCGCTTCTTCGAGCAGCTGGTGAAGATCGGCTTCAAGGAAATCGAAGTCGGTTTCCCGTCCGCCTCCCAGACCGACTTCGATTTCGTGCGCAAGCTCATCGACGAGAAGCGCATTCCCGAAGACGTGACCATCATCGTGCTGACGCAGTCGCGCGAAGACCTGATCAGCCGCACGGTCGAAGCCGCCGCCGGCGCCAGGCAGGCCATCGTCCACTTGTACAACGCCTGCGCCCCGGCGTTCCGCAAGGTCGTGTTCAACATGAGCCGCGACGAAATCAAGAACATCGCCACCACTGGCACGCGCCTGGTCAAGCAATACGTGGCCCAGCATCCGGAAACGCAGTGGCGCTACCAGTATTCGCCTGAAGTCTTCAGCACCACCGAACCCGAGTTCGCGCTGGAGGTGTCCAACGCCGTCGCCGACGTCTGGCAGCCCACGCCCGACTGCAAGATGGTGCTGAACCTGCCCGCCACCATCGAGGCCACCACGCCCAACCTGTACGCCGACCAGATCGAGTGGATGCACAAGAACCTGGCCCGCCGCGACAGCATCGTGCTCAGCGTGCACCCGCACAATGACCGCGGCACCGCCGTGGCCGCCGCCGAATTCGCCGTCATGGCCGGCGCCGACCGCATCGAAGGCTGCCTGTTCGGCAGCGGCGAGCGCACCGGCAACGTCGACCTGGTGACGCTGGCCTTGAACCTCTACACGCAAGGCGTGCATCCCGGCCTGGACTTCTCGGACATCGACGAAGTGCGCCGCTGCGCCGAGTACTGCAACCAGCTCCCCGTGCACCCGCGCCATCCCTATGCCGGCGACCTCGTGTTCACCGCCTTCTCCGGCTCGCACCAGGACGCCATCAAGAAGGGCTTCGCGCAGCAGAAGCCGGACGCCGTCTGGGAAGTGCCGTACCTGCCGATCGACCCGGCCGACCTCGGCCGCAGCTACGACGCGGTGATCCGCGTGAACAGCCAGTCGGGCAAGGGCGGCGTGTCCTATCTGCTCGAACAGGAACACGGCCTGGTGTTGCCGCGCCGCCTGCAGATCGAATTCAGCCGCGCCATCCAGCGCGTCACCGACGAAACCGGCCGCGAAGTCACGGCCGACGATGTGCACACCATCTTCAACCGCGAATACCTCGAACAGAAGTCGCCGTGGAAGCTGGTGCGCCATCGCATCGACGGCAATCCGTCGGCCGGCGAAGGCCAGCACTTCAGCATCGAGGCCGAACTCGAATACAACGGCGAACGCCGTGTCGTGACGGGCAAGGGCGACGGCGCCATCTCGGCCTTCGTGGCCGCGCTGGGCGTGCCGGTGCGCATCATGGACTACCACGAGCACGCCATCGGCACCGGCACCGACACCCGCGCCGCGTCCTACGTCGAACTGCGCGTGGGCGATTCCGGCACGGGCTTTGGCGTAGGCATTGACCGCGACATCGTCACCGCCTCGTTCCAGGCCGTGCTGAGCGCCGTCAACCGCCACATCAACGCCGGCGCCGACGCCACCGAACAAGAAACCGCCGAGGCCGCGTGATCCGCGCCCAGGCATGAAACGTCCGCGGCGGCGCGCCACATGCGCCGTCGACCGCCCGCCGCGCGCACCAGCGCCGGGCGCGAGGGAGACGAAGCAGCCCGCAGCAGCCAAACAGGCTGTTGCGGGCTTTTTTCATGGTCGGGCCGCTCCAAGATGACAAGAGCCTGCCTCCGGGAAGCAGCAAGCGCGCAGTGCGCGCCGCGGGGGGGCCTCGTTCGCTTGGACTATTCCAAGATGCAAAAGCCCCCTTGCGGGGGCTCTTGCATCGCGCCGCGAACTCAACCGCGCGGCCAGATGTCCGATGCGCCGATGTCCGGCGCCTGCGCGGCCAGCAGCCGTTCGTGCATCCAGGCGGAGATGGCCAGCGTGCGATGGTCCGCGTGACGCGGGCCGACCACCTGCAAGCCCACCGGCAGCCCTTGCGGCCCTGTGGCGAAGGGCAGGTTCAGGCAGGGCAGGCCGAACAGCGTCCAGCCGCGCGAGAACTGCGGATCGCCCGTGCCCAGGTCGGCGAAGGGCGCCTCGCCGCTGGCGCTGGGCGTGAGCAGCACGTCGTAGCGGTCGAACCACAGGTCCACCCGCGCGCGCACCTCGGCGGCGCGCGCCAGGTTGCGTTGATGTTCCTCGGCCGTGATGCGCGCGCCGGCTTCGAGCACGGACTGGATCTTGGCGCTGAGCTGCGCGGCGTGCTCCAGGCGTTCGTAGGCCAGCGATTGCGAGGCCTCGTAGGCCATGATGTCGGCATGCAGCTGCACCAGCATGCAGTCGCCGGCCGGCGGCTGCGGCACTTCCTCGACCTGGGCGCCGGCCCGCGCCAGGATGGCGGCGGCCTGCGCATAGGCTTCCTTGGTCTCGGCCTGCGCGTGACGCCATTGCAGGCTGCGGTACATGCCGATGCGCGGCTTGGCGTCGTAGTTCAGGTCCAGCATGCGCGGATCGCGCATCAGCACCGACGCGAACAGGGCGATGTCCGGCACCGAACGGGCGAAGCCGCCCACGGTGTCCAGCGATTCCGCCAGGCTTTTGACGCCGGCGCGCGGAATCGCGCCGAAAGTGGGCTTGAAGCCGACGATGCCGCAGTACGAGGCCGGACGGATGATGGAGCCGGCGGTCTGCGAGCCCAGCGCGAAAGGCACCATGTCGTCGGCCACCGCCGCGGCCGAGCCGCTGGACGAACCGCCGGGCGTATGGGCCTCGTTGCGCGGGTTGCGCGTGGGGCCGGCCGTGTAGGTGGCGAATTCGGTGGTGACGGTCTTGCCGACCACGACCGCGCCGGCGCCTCGGCACAACGCCACCGCGGCGGCATCCAGGCCGGGATGATGGCGTTCGTAGATGGGCGAGCCGTAGCGCGTGGGCAGGTCGACGGTGTCGAACAGGTCTTTCACGCCGATGGGCAGGCCATGCAGCGGACCGCGCAGCGGGCCCTTGTCGAGCTGCTCGGCATGCTCCAGCGCCGCCTGCTTCTGCAGCGCGGTCCAGGCATGGATGGTGTTTTCGCGTTGTTCGATGCGCGCGAAGCAGGCGCGCACCAATTGCACCGCGGTCAATTCGCGCCGTTGCAGCTTGCGCGCCGCGTCAAGCGCGCCAAGTCTGTTCAAGGCAATGGACATTTGCTTTCCTCGTTCCCGGTGCCGCGCCCTGCGCGGTACTGACTTCCGCACCCGGTCCCCTTGACCGTGGCCCGCGTGCGCGGACCTGCCAATTCATGCGACGCGTCAATTAGGAAAACTACCGAAAAACCCCGGTGATTTTCATGACTCGCGTCATGCTCGCGCATGTTGGCTTCGTGTTGTTGCGTTGCTGCCAGCATAGCGCAAACCCGTGCAACACAAAGGTCATATTTGTCTTGTAAGATGAAATCGTTTTCAGCATATAAGCAAAACACAGAGACATGGCCGCGCGTCCGTCGCCCCGCTTTTCCATCATCGAAGTGGCCCGCAAGGCAGGCGTCTCGCCGGCGACGGTTTCGCGCGCGTTCAACCAGCCCGAGATCGTGCATCCGGACACGCTGGCCCATATCCGCAGCATCGCCAAGCGCGCGGGCTTTCGCCCCAACCGCGTGGGTCGCAGCCTGCGCTCGGGCAGCACCCGCACCATCGGCCTGATCCTGCCCACGCTGTCGAACCCGGTGTTCGCCGAGTGCTTCGAGGGCGCCGAGCGGCGCGCGCGCGAATCCGGCTACAGCGTCATGCTGACCGCCACCGGCTACGACCCCGCCGTGGAATCGGCGGCCGTGCAGGGCCTGATGGACCATCAGGTCGACGGCCTGATCCTGACGGTGGCCGACGTGGCCAAGAGCGCCACGCTGGACGATCTGGACAGCGCCGGCATGCCCTACGTGCTGGTCTACAACGAATCGGCCTCCCATCCCTATGCCTCGGTCGACAACCGCGCCGCGGCCTGCGACATGGTCACCCACCTGGCCCAGCTGGGCCACAAGCGCATCGCGCTGGTGACCGGCCCGCTGACGGCCTCCGACCGCGCGCGGCGACGCCTTGTCGGCGCGCGCGCCTGCGCCAAGAAACTGGGCCTGGACGCCGTCCAGCACATCAGCATGAGCTCGCACACCGGCAGCGACGTCGAGGCGCTCAAGGCCGCGCTGCGCGGCAAGCAGGCGCCCACCGCGCTGTTCTGCTCCAACGACTTGCTGGCCACCGCAGTCATCGCCGACCTGGTCGGGCTGGGCCTGTCGGTGCCCGCCGACATCTCGGTCTGCGGCTTCGACGGCATGCGATTCGGCGCCTTGCTCACGCCGCCGCTGACCACGGTGGCGCAGCCCAGCGACGGCATCGGCCAGGCGGCCTGTTCCAACCTGCTGGCGCAGATCCACGGCCAGCCTGCGCAATCGAACCGCCTGCCGCACTGCATCGTGGTGGGCGGAACGGCGGCGGCGGTGCGGCGCTGAACGCGCGCGCCGCCCTCACACCCCACGGATTCTTCATGCTCATCGCACAAATCACAGACCTGCACATGCGCACGCCGGGCGACAAGGCCTACGGCATCATCGACCCCGCCGCGTTCCTCGGCCCGGCCGTGCGCGCGCTCAACGCGCTGTCGCCGCGCCCCGATTGCGTGCTCATCACCGGCGACCTGACCGACCTGGGCCGCCCGCATGAATACGCGCAGCTGCGCGCGCAGCTGCAGGCGCTGGAAATGCCGTATTTCCTGCTGCCCGGCAATCACGACGACCGCGCAGGCCTGCGCGCCGCGTTCCCCGACCACGCCTACCTGCAAGGCGAGAGCCCGTTCATCCAGTACTCGGTCGACACCTATCCGCTGCGCCTGCTGGCGCTGGACACCGTGGTGCCGATGAAGAGCCACGGCGAACTCTGCGGCGAGCGCCTGGCCTGGCTGGAGCAACAGCTGGCGCAGCAGCCGGGCCGGCCCACGCTGGTGCTGATGCACCATCCGCCGTTCCTGACCGGCATCGAGCACATGGACGCCATCGGCCTGTTGGCCGGCGCGCCCGAGCTGGAGCGCATCGTGTCGCGCCATCCCAACGTCGAGCGCGTGCTCTGCGGCCACCTGCACCGCACCATCTTCCAGCGCTTCGGCGGCACCATCGCCTCGACCTGTCCGGGCACCGCGCACCAGCTGGCGCTGGAACTGGGCCCGCGGCCGACGCTGCAATACATCATGGAACCGCCGGGCTACCAACTGCACTGGTGGAACGACGGCCGGCTGGTCACGCACCACGCGGTGATTGGGGAATACCCCGGTCCTTACCCCTTCGCCTGAGGCCGCATCCGGATTAAAAACACAGGGCTGCCATACACCCGTCATGTTTGCGCCGCACAATGAAAAGGATTTCATCAGCGGCGACAATGCGGCTCCACCACACGCAACGACCCGATAGATCTACGAGAAAGCATGTCATCCATCGTCCTGGATAAGCTGACCAAGCAATACAACGGCGCCGCCGCCATTCACGGCGTGAGTTTCACGGTTCCGGCCGGCAGCTTCACGGTGCTGCTGGGCCCGTCGGGCTGCGGCAAGTCCACCACGCTGCGCATGATCGCCGGACTGGACACGCCCACGTCCGGCACCATCCACATCGGCGACCGCGACGTCACGCAGCTGCCGCCGGCCAAGCGCCGCATCTCCATGGTGTTCCAGTCCTATGCGCTGTTCCCGCACCTGTCGGTGCGCGAGAACATCCTGTTCGGCCTGAAGGTGCGCAAGGAGCCGGCGCGCGACTACGAACGCCGCCTGCAGCGCGTGGCCGGCCTGCTGGGCCTGGGCCACCTGCTGGACCGCAAGCCCTCGCAACTGTCCGGCGGCCAGCAGCAGCGCGTGGCGCTGGGCCGCGCCGTGATTTCCGAAGCGCCGGTCTGCCTGATGGACGAACCGCTGTCCAACCTGGACGCCCAGCTGCGCCATGACATGCGCCGCGAGATCCGCGCGCTGCAGCAGGACCTGGGCATCACCATGGTGTACGTGACGCACGACCAGACCGAGGCCATGAGCATGGCCGACCAGGTGGTGCTGCTGCGCGGCGGCCAGATCGAGCAGCACGACACGCCTGACGGCCTGTACGCGCGCCCGGCAAGCGAATTCGCCGCGCGCTTCATCGGCACGCCGCCCATGAACTTGATCGGCCTGGCCGCGCTGCAAGGCGCGACCATGATCGCCGGCGCGCAGGGCCCGGCCGTGACCGGCGCGCCCGCCGGCGCGGTCAAGCTGGGCGTGCGCCCCGAACATATCCGCATCGACGGCGAGGGCCGCGAGGCCACCGTGGAAAGCGTGGAGTTCTTCGGCGCCGACTCCATCGTGGTCTGCCGCATGGGCGACACCAGCGGCGTGGCCGTGCGCGTGGGCGGGCACATGCGCGCCCGCGCCGGCGAGACGCTGCGCCTGTCCTGGCCCGACGAACAACAGCATTTCTTCGCCGCCGATTCGGCGGCCATCAACACCGCCGGGCGCTGAAGCGCCCACCTCAGGAAAGGAAACACGACATGCGACGCATCGTACTCAAGACCCTGGCCGCCAGCCTGGCCGCCGCCTGCCTGTCGCTGCCGGCGCAGGCCCAGCAGAAGCCGGTGGAAGTGGAGTTCTACTACCCGGTGGCCGTGGGCGGCCCGATCACCAAGATCGTCGACGACATGGTGACGGACTTCCAGAAGGAAAACCCCAACATCAAGATCAAGCCGATCTACGCGGGCTCGTACCAGGACTCGATCGCCAAGGCCTTGACCGCGCTGAAGGGCGGCACGCCGCCGCAGCTGGCCGTGCTGCTATCGACCGACATGTTCACGCTGATCGACGAAGACGCCATCGTGCCGATCGACTCGCTGGCCAAGAGCGATGCCGACAAGAAGTGGCTGGGCGGCTTCTACGACGCCTTCATGCAGAATAGCCGCAGCGGCGGGCATACCTGGGGCGTGCCGTTCCAGCGCTCGACCATCGTGATGTACTACAACAAGGACCTGTTCAAGGCCGCCGGCCTGGATCCGGAGCGCGCGCCCGCCACCTGGGCAGAACTGGTCGAATACGGCAAGAAGCTGACCAAGCAGGACGCCTCGGGCAACACCACGCAATGGGGCATCGAGATCCCGTCGGGCGGCGCCTTCGCCTACTGGCTGTTCCAGGCCCTGACCACGCCTAACGGCGCAATCCTGATGAACGAGGCCGGCAACGAGGTCTACCTGGACAAGCCCGCCGTGGTCGAGGCCGCGCAATACTGGCGCGACCTGGCCGCCAAGCACAAGATCATGCCCAGCGGCACGATCGACTGGGGCACCACGCCCAAGGACTTCCTGGAAAAGAAGGCCGCCATGGTCTGGACCACCACCGGCAACCTGACCAACATCCGCAAGAATGCCGACTTCCCGTTCGGCGTGGCCATGATGCCGCAGCAAAAGCGCGGCGGCAGCCCGACCGGCGGCGGCAACTTCTACATCTTCAAGAGCGGCACGCCCGAGCAGCAGCAGGCCGCGCTGAAGTTCGCGCAATGGGTCACCACGCCCGAGCGCGCCGCCGACTGGAGCATCGCCACCGGCTACGTGGCCGTGACGCCCGCCGCCTGGCAGACCGAAAAGATGAAGAAGTATGCGCAGGAAGTGCCGGCCGCCGCCGTGGCGCGCGACCAGCTGGAAGTCAGCGTGGCCGAATTCTCGACCCACGAGAACCAGCGCGTGACCAAGGTGCTGAACGACGCGCTGCAGGCCGTGCTGACCGGCTCGAAGGCGCCGCAGCAGGCGCTGACGGACGCCCAGCGCGAAGCCGACCGCATACTGCGTTCCTACAAGTAATCACGTTCTAGCACGATGAGCCGCTCTTTGAATGCGCTTTACGGCTGGCTGCTACTGCTGCCAGCCGTCGTGCTGCTCGCCGCGTTCACGCACTACCCGGCGCTGGCGACGCTTTGGCACAGCTTCTACTCCACGCCCAAGGGCGCGCGTCCGGCCCGCTATGTCGGGCTGGACAACTACGC
This sequence comes from Achromobacter sp. 413638, assembly GCF_043119405.1. NCBI lineage: Bacteria > Pseudomonadati > Pseudomonadota > Betaproteobacteria > Burkholderiales > Alcaligenaceae > Achromobacter > Achromobacter sp. 413638. The sequence continues at coordinate 60,873 of NZ_JBICCO010000024.1, read as the reverse complement.
GGTCATGCGCGACGACCCGGTGTTCTGGCAATCGCTGTGGAACAACCTGTGGTTCGCGCTGGGCACCATTCCCACCTCGATCGGCATCGCGCTGATCATGGCGCTCTGGGTCAACCGCAACCTCGCGGGGCGCGGTTTCCTGCGCATGGCCTACTTCACGCCGACGGTGCTGCCCATGGTGGCGGTGGCCAACATCTGGCTGTTCTTCTACACGCCGCAGTACGGCCTGATCGCCCAGGTGATGCAGCTGTTCGGCGCGCCCGGCCCCAACTGGCTGGGCGACCGCGCCACGGCGCTGCCGGCGCTGATGCTGGTCACGGTGTGGAAGGAGGCGGGCTTCTTCATGATCTTCTACCTGGCCGCGCTGCAGACGGTGTCGCCGTCGCTGCGCGAGGCGGCCATGCTGGAAGGCGCGTCGCGCTGGCAGTATTTCCGGCGCGTGCTGTGGCCGCTGCTCATGCCCACCACGCTGTTCGTGCTGATCAATGCGCTGATCAACGCCTTCCGCCTGGTCGACCACGTGGTCGTGATGACCAAGGGCGGGCCCGACAACGCCAGTACGCTGCTGCTGTACTACATCTACCAGGTGGGTTTCAGCTTCTGGGACACCGCCTACGCCGCCACGCTGACCGTGGTGCTGCTGGTGGTGCTGGCGCTGACCGCGCTGATCAAGTTCCGCTGGCTGGACCGCAGGACGCACTACCAATGAAAGACAAGCTAGACACCCTGGGCGCCTGGGCGCTGGGCCTGCTGTGGATCCTGCCGCTGGCCTACGCCATGTGGGCCGCCTTCCATCCGCCGGCCTACGCGACCCGCTTCGACCTGTTCGCGCCGCTGACGCTGGACAACTTCGTGCGCGCGTGGAATGCGGCGCCTTTCCCGCGCTACTTCCTCAACACCTTCCTGCTGGTCACGATGGTGCTGGCCGCGCAGCTGGTGCTGTCCACGCTGGCCGGCTACGCCTTCGCGCGTTTCGAGTTCCGTGGCCGCGACTTTGTCTTCATGCTGGTGCTGCTGCAGCTGATGATCATGCCGGACGTGCTGCTGGTCGAGAACTACCGCTCGATGAGCCAACTGGGCATACGCGACACGGTGTTCGCCATCGGCCTGCCGTACTTCGCCTCGGCCTTCGGCATCTTCCTCCTGCGCCAGACCTTCAAGACAGTGCCGCGCGAACTGGAAGAGGCCGCGCGCATGGAAGGCGCCAACGCGCTGCAGGTGCTGATGAAGGTCTATGTGCCGCTGGCCAAGCCGATCTACGTGGCCTACGGGCTGGTGTCGGTCAGCCACCACTGGAACAACTTCCTGTGGCCGCTGATCATCACCAACTCGGTGGAATCGCGCCCGCTGACCGTGGGACTGCAGGTGTTCTCGTCGACCGACCAGGGCATCGACTGGTCCGTCATCACGGCCGCCACGCTGATGTCCGCCGCCCCGCTGCTGATTGCGTTCCTGCTGTTCCAGCGCCAGTTCGTGCAGTCGTTCATGCGTGCGGGAATTAGGTAGGCCCACCCCGAGCGCTGCGCGCTCCCCCTCAAGGGGGCGCCGCTACGGACCGGCAAAGCCGGCTCCGTGCGGCCCAGATAAAGGCAGGCGCAGTGCTGCGGGTGGGTGGGCTTTAGTCTAGTTTCACGCCGGCGCGCTTGACTACCTCGGCCCACTTCGGGATGTCGCTGCGCATCAGGTCCTGGAGCGCCTCGGGCGTCGAGGATTCCAGGATCAGCCCTTCCTCGGCGAAGCGCTTTTTCATGTCGGGATTGTCCAGCGCCTTCACGAGCATGGGCTGCAGCTTGTCGATGACCGGCTGCGGCAGGCCCTGGGGCGCGACGACCGCGTACCAGGTGGTGGCGTCCAGGCCCGTCACGCCTGCCTCAGCGGCCGTGGGCACCTCGGGAATGGCCGACAGGCGTTGGTTGCCGGTGATGGCCAGCGCGCGCACCTGCTTGGCGCGGTATTGCTGCAGCATCTCGGCCACCTGGGTCACGCCCATGTCCAGCTCGCCCGACACCATCGCCATGACCACGGGCGCGCTGCCCTTGTACGGCACGTGCACCATCGCGCCCTTGGTGTTGACGTTGAGCAGCTCGCCCGTCAGGTGCGTGATGCTGCCTGCGCCCGACGAGCCATAGTCCAGCGCGCCGGGCTGCGCCGTGGCGGCGGCGATCAGTTCTTTCAGGTTGTTGGCCTTGACGCCCGGGTTCACGGCGAAGACTAGCGGGCTGCGGCCCACCAGCGTAAGCGGCGTGAAGTCCTTCAGCGGATCATAGGTGAGCTTGGTGTACAGGCTGGGCGCGGTCGCCAGCGTGGAGACGTTGCCCAGCAGCAGCGTGTAGCCGTCGGGCGCGGCCTTGGCCACCGACGCCGTGCCGATGGTGCCGCCCGCGCCGGCGCGGTTCTCGACCACCACGGTGGCCCCATGGGCTTCGCTCAGGCTCTTGGCCAGCGCGCGCGCCAGCGTGTCGGCCGCGCCGCCTGGCGGGAAGGGCGTGACCAACCGGATGGGCTTGTCGGGGTAGCCCTGCTGGGCAAGCGCGGCGGAAGGCGCGACGGTGGCGAGCGCCAGAATGCCGGCAAACAACCCGAGCTTGCTTTGGACCCACAGGTTCATGCTTTTCTCCTCGTTGTGATGATTCGTCTTGCCTATGCTTTCGATGCCTCGCGTCGACCCGTTTGCTGCGCCGAGTCGATGCGCTCGATGTTCCGCGCCCTTGCCTGCCGCGCGCGCCCCTAGCGCGGCGGATGCGTGGCCAGCCAGTGGCGCGCGATGTCGGCGCGGCCGCAGACCCATACGCCGGACTGGCGCGCCACATGATCCAGAAAACGTTCCAGGCCCGCCGCGCGGCCGGGATGACCCACCAGCCGCAGATGCAGGCCCACCGACATCATGCGGGGCCGCTGCGCGCCTTCGCGGTACAGCATGTCGAACGCGTCCTTCAGGTATTCAAAGAAATCCTGGCCCGTGGCCATGCCGCCGCGGATGAACTTGGCGTCGTTGTTGGCCAGGCCATAGGGCAGCACCAGATGCGGGCGGCCATCCACCTGCACGTAGTAGGGCAGCTCGTCGTTGTAGGCGTCGGAGTCGTACAGGAAGCCGCCTTCCTCGGCCACCAGCATGCGCGTGTTGACGCTGGGACCGTAGCGGCAATACCAGCCCAACGGACGCGCGCCGACCGAGGCCTCGATCGAGGCGACGGTGCGGCGGATGCGCTCGCGCTCTTCGGCCTCGGTCAGCGTCTGGTGGCGCTCCCAGCGCCAGCCGTGCGCGCACACGTCCCAGCCGGCGTCGCGGATGGCGGCGCAGACCTGCGGGTTGCGTTCCAGCGCCAGCCCGCAACCGAAGATGGTGGCCGGCATGCCGCGCGCTTGCAGCAGCCGCGCGACGCGCCAGAAGCCGACGCGGCTGCCGTACTCGAACATGGATTCGGCCGCCAGGTCGCGGCCGGCGAAGCCGCCGCCCCCGCCTTCGGTCAGCGCCGATTCCGAGGCCTCGTCGCCGTCCGGCACGGACAGCTCGCCGCCTTCTTCGTAGTTGACGCAGAGGTTCAGCGCGATGCGGGCGTCGCCGGGCCATCGCGCGTGGGGCAGGTCGGATCCGTAGCCGACGAAGTCGCGCCGCAGGTGGGGATGATCAGGTTGCATGAGCGTGAGCGAGTCCTTGAGCAGATCTTGAGATGACGGGATCAACGCGCAGGGCGGGATGCGGGCAGGGTGCAGTCGATGGCGATGGAGACGCTGTTCGGCACCTTCCAGAACACATCGTCGTCGCCGGCGCCGGTCAAGGTCATGGTCACGGCGAACTGGGCCGGCGCGCGCAGCGCCGACAGGCCCTGGTGCCAGACGCCAGTCCGATAGCACACGCCCTGGCTGCCGCTGGCGACGAAGGCGCGCAGCCGTTCCAGGTCCGGCTCGCCCTGCGCGTCGTCCGGCGCCACGACGACGAGATAGGGGGTGTTGTCCAGCGGGATGAAGGTCTGCGAGGAATACGGATGACGTTCCAGCAGCAGCACCGGGCAGGGCTGGGGTATGGCGCCATCCACCCGGCTGACCCAGATGGCCGTGCGCGCGGCCGGCGCCGAGTGCGCGTAGGGCAGGGCCAGATGCCTGCGGCGTTCATTGCCGGCATGCTCCACCACTTCGCCGAATTCGGCGAAGGCCTGCGATGTCAGCGGTTCGGCGACGATGCAACGCGCCAGGCGCGCGGCGTCAGTCTTCATGCGGCAGATACCCCAGCGTGCGCGCGAACGCGCGCCGCACGGCGCCCAGGTGCGCCGTCATGGTCGCGCGCGCCTGTTCGGCGTCGCCGGCCTGCAGCGCCTGCACGATGGCCAGATGCTCGGCCCGCGCCTGCACCGCGCGCTGCGACAGGCGCTCGACGTTGCACAGGCGCGCGCGCCGGCGCGCGTCGGCGATCATCGCGGCCATGGACTTGTTGCCGCAATAGGCGGCCACCAGCTCGTGCACCTCGTTGTCCGCGGTCCAGGTCGATTCGCCCCCGGCCGCGCTGTAGCGCATCACGTCTTCCAGCCGCGCCTTGACGGCGGCCAGCTTGTCGCCGGGAATCCGGCCGGCCGCCATGGCGGCGGCCTGGCCTTCCAGCAGCTGGCGGATCTGCAGCAGCTCCAGCAATTCGGTCACGCCGAAGGCATGGACCACCACGGAGCCATTGGACAGGCGCTTGAGGATGCCTTCGCCCAGCAGCCGGTTCAGCGCGGCCCGCATGGGCGTGCGCGACACGTTCAGTTCTTCGGCCAGGCGGCGCTCTTCCAGCACTTCGCCCGGGCCGATCTGGCGCGCCGCGATGCGGTCGAGCAGGGCCTGGTAGGTCCGTTCGGACACGCTCAGCGCCGGGCCATCACAGCCGGTAGCCGCGTTTTCGACAGAGGGGTCGGTCAGTTCAATGTTCATGTTCCCATTGGAATCCTTCTGGGATCCCACCTGAATTCCAACTGACTATAGCTCGAAGCCAGGCGTGTGCGGCCTGGGAAATACCCTAGCTGGGAAAGGCGGCGCGTGACGTCGCCGCCCGCGGCACGGTCGGGCCAGGTGGCATGCGGAAAGGAAACGCCAGATGCGGGCGATGCCCCGGCGGGTCGGCGGGCGCGAGGCCCGGCCAGAAAATCGGGTCGCGGCGGGGCCCACCCCGCCGCGTCACGAACGTCCGCCCCGTTGCGGGGCGGACAGGCGGATCAGTAACCGACCGTCAGGCCGGGCAGGTCCACGGTGATGCGCGGGCGCTCCAGCGCCAGGGCCAGGTGTTCGGCGAACTCGCGCGCTTCCTTCTCGTCGGTGGAGAGCACGTCATAGCCCAGCGCGTCGGCCACGCCCAGCACCTTGTCCAGCAGCAGGACCTTGCCGCTGGGGCGCAGCGGCTCGCAGCCCAGGGTTTCCCAGGCGCTGTCGAACCAGTCGCGCGCGTCGCTCTGGCGCTGCGGCGAAGGCTCGACGGTGGCGTTCAGGTCCAGCGAGCGCCGGGTGTCGAAAACGATGGTGATGTCGCTGCGCATGGGCAGAATTCCTTGATGTGGCGTCAGCCGGCAAGCGTAGGCAAAAATCGCCGGACAGATTGTCCGCCCGGCGACATTGCTACCAGCCGCGCGACACTTCCCAGGTGACTTCGGCGCCGGCGGCCTGCGACTGGCGCATCATGTCCAGCAGCGGAAAGGCGCGTTCCTTCAGGCCCACGGCGCGCGCCATCGGCGCCACCGGCTGCTTGTCCTCGTCCTCGTCGTCATCATGGCCGCTCTTCTGGTAGTCGGCGATGGCGCGCTCGATGCCCTGGATGGCCGGACCGAGCTGGTCCGCGGTGAACACGCCGCGTTCCGGAATCTTGTCCCCGAAGGACTTGCCCGCAGCCTGCAGCAGCGCGCCGGCGTGGTCGGTCAACATCAGCACTTCGGCCACGACCTTGGAATGAAAAGTGATCAGCATATTCCTGTCTCCGGGATAGGGTGGGACTCCATAACACTACCGCAACCCCGCCCCGGATGCCACCGGCCATCCGGTGCCTGGCCTAGCGCCTTGATTTCATTGGCGCTTTGAACGCGCCGCCAGAAACGCCGCGGCATGCCTGCATGGGCCGGCCCGCCCCCGGCAAGCGCCGGTCCGGCCGCCAAATCAACTATGATTCAGGGGATTCCCGTGACAGCAGGACCTGCGGCAGCCACGAATCCGGCGCCGACGCGCCGCGCATCCCTGGACGCCCCCGGCCCGCCCGGCCCGGCCGCCTGCGCCACTCCTACCGAACTACTCCGGACGCCCATGCTCCTCGAGCAACAGAAACAACTCATTTCCCTGATCCAGGCCGCCGTCGCGCAAAGCCTGCCCGACGCCCAGCCCAACGTGCTGCTGGAGCGCCCCAAGGTCGCCGCCCACGGCGACGTCGCCACCAATGTGGCCATGCAGCTGGCCAAGCCGGCCAAGCGCAATCCGCGCGAGCTGGCCCAGGCCATCGTCGACGCGCTGATGGCGCAGCCCGACGCCCGCGCCCTGGTCGAGAGCGCCGAGATCGCCGGCCCCGGCTTCATCAACCTGCGCGTCACCCCCGCCGCGCGCCAGGCCGTCATCGCGACGGTGGCCGAGCAGGGCGCCTCCTATGGCCACGCGCCGCGCACGGGCGAGAAGATCCTGGTCGAGTTCGTGTCCGCCAACCCCACCGGCCCGCTGCACGTGGGCCATGCCCGCCAGGCCGCGCTGGGCGACGCCCTCTGCCGCCTGTACGACGCCAGCGGCTGGGACGTGACCCGCGAGTTCTATTACAACGACGCCGGCAACCAGATCGAGAACCTGGCCATCAGCGTGCAGGCCCGCGCCCGCGGCCTGACGCCGGATTCGCCCGAATGGCCGGCCGACGGCTACAAGGGCGACTACATCAGCGACATCGCCCGCGACTTCCAGGCCGGCAAGACGCTGCAGGCCTCCGACGGCGCGCCCGTCACCGCCAGCGGCGACATCGCCAACCTGGACGACATCCGCGCCTTCGCCGTGGCCTACCTGCGCCGCGAACAGGACCTGGACCTGCAGGCCTTCGGCCTGGCGTTCGACAACTACTACCTGGAAAGCTCGCTCTACACCTCCGGCCGCGTCGAGGCCACGGTGAAGGCGCTGATCGCCGGCGGCCACACCTACGAAGACGGCGGCGCGCTGTGGTTGCGCACCACCGAACTGGGCACCGGCGACGACAAAGACCGCGTCATGCGCAAGAGCGAGGGCGGCTACACCTACTTCGTGCCCGACGTGGCCTATCACAAGGCCAAGTGGGAACGCGGTTTCCACCGCGCCGTGAACATCCAGGGCAGCGACCACCACGGCACCGTGGCGCGCGTGCGCGCCGGCCTGCAGGCGCTGGGAGAGGGCATCCCGAAGGACTACCCGTCCTACGTGCTGCACAAGATGGTCAAGGTCATGCGCGGCGGCGAAGAGGTCAAGATCTCCAAGCGCGCCGGCAGCTACGTCACCATGCGCGACCTGATCGACTGGGTCGGCCGCGACGCTGTGCGCTACTTCCTGATCCAGCGCCGCGCCGACACCGAGTTCGTGTTCGACGTGGACCTGGCGTTGTCCAAGAGCGACGAGAACCCCGTCTACTACATCCAGTACGCGCACGCCCGCATCTGCTCGGTGATCGCCAACGCCGGCATGCCGGCCGACGACGTGGCCCGCGCCGACGCCGCGCTGCTGACCGCGCCCACCGAATTCGCGCTGATGCAGCGCCTGGCCGAGTTCCCGCAAGTGGTGGCCCTGGCCGCCCAGGATCTGTCGCCGCACCACATCGCCTTCTGGCTGCGCGATTGCGCGTCCGACTTCCACGCCTGGTACAACGCCGAGCGCGTGCTGGTCGACGACACCGCCCTGAAGCTGGCGCGCCTGCGCCTGGCCGCCACCACCCGCCAGGTGCTGGCCAACGGCCTGGAGCTGATGGGCGTGTCGGCGCCGGAGCGGATGTAACATCGGCACATGGCGACCAAGCGCAAATCCTCCGGCCGGTCGGGCGAAAGCGGCAGCACCCTGTACGGGGCGCTTGCCGGCCTGCTGATCGGCCTCATCGTCGCCGCGGTGGTGGCGTTCTACGTGACCAAGGCGCCGGTGCCCTTCGTGGACCGCGCCAGCCGCGACGCCGGCAAGCTGCCAGACCCGCGCCAGGCGCCGGATCCCAACGCCGGCCTGTACGGACGCGACGGCGCGGCGGGCACGCCGCCCAGCGGACCCACCGCGACCACGCCGGCGCCGCTGCCCGGCACCGGCACGGCCGGCGCCGATACGCCGCCGTCCAAGTCCGACGACCTGGGCGCGCTGATCGCCACGTTGCCGACCTCCAACAACAAGCCGGCCGCCGCGGCCGTGGCGCCAACTCCCGCCGCGCCCAATCCGCTGCCCACGCCGATCGCCAAGGTCGCGCCGACGCCAGCCCCGGCGCCCAAGGCCAGCGCGCCGGCGGCATCGGCGTCCGCCTCGGCATCGGCCAACGGCTCCTACTATCTGCAGGCCGGCGCCTTCCGCAGCGCCGACGACGCCGAATCGCTCAAGGCCCGCATCATCCTGCTGGGCCTGCCGGTGTCGGTGCAGAAGGCCGAAGTCAACGGCAAGGCGCTGAACCGCGTCCGCGTGGGGCCGTATGCCCGCCTGGACGACATGAACCGGGCGCGCGGGCGCCTGGGCGAGAACAAGATCGAAACCGCGGTGGTGCGGCAGTGAATGGCCGCATTGAACTAATCCGGCCTTGGGCCTGTCTGTAACGTTTTCTCCAGGAACCTCATACCCATGCTGTCCCAAAAGCTCATCCGCCTTATGGCCGCCGCCGCCCTCACCGCGACGGCCTTCCTCAGCCCGGCGAGCCACGCCCAGGGCGGCGCCCAGCAATACCAGGCGATCAACCCGCCGCTGCCGTCGGACACCCCGGGCAAGATCGAAGTGCTGGAATTCTTCGCCTACACCTGCCCGCACTGCGCCGCCATGGAACCGCTGGTCGAAGACTGGGCCAAGACCGCCCCGCCCGACGTGGTGCTCAAGCAGGTGCCGATCGCCTTCAACGCCGGCATGAAGCCGCTGCAGCAGCTGTACTTCACGCTGATCGCGCTGGAACGCCCCGACCTGCACGCCAAGGTCTTCACCGCCATCCATGGCGAGCACAAGCGCCTGATCGACAAGAAGGCCATGGGCGAATGGGCCGCCGCGCAAGGCGTGGACCGAGCCAAGTTCGATTCCGTGTTCGATTCGTTCAGCGTCCAGACCCAGGTGCAGCGCGCCAACCAGCTGGCCGACGCCTATCGCATCGACGGCACGCCGTCCTTCGCCGTGGGCGGCAAGTTCATGACCTCGCCGGTCATGGCTGGCAACAGCTACGAAGGCGCGCTGAAGGAAGTGACGCGCCTGATCCCGATGGCCCGCGGCAACTGAGCGCGCCAGGCTGCGCCCGACAGGGCGCGGGAATGAAAAATGCCCCCGGGAACCCGGGGGCATTTTTCATGGGCGCCGTTCACAGGCACCCGATTTCAGACCAGTCCTACTTCGCCTGATCCAGCGCCTGCGCCAGATCCGCGATCACGTCCTCGGTCGATTCCAGGCCGATGTGCAGCCGCACCAGCGCGTTCTGGCCCTCGCCCCAATAACGGTGCTTGGACAGGTCCTTGGGCGAGACCAGCTGCACCAGGCTCTCGTAGCCGCCCCAGGAAAAGCCGATGCCGAACAGCGTCAGCGCGTCGACGAACTTGCGCGCGTTCTCGGGCGACAGGCGCAGCTCCACCGACAGCATGCCGTTCGAGCCGGTGCAGTCGCGCTGCCACAGCGCATGGCCGGGATCCTCCGGCCAGGCGGGATGGAACAGGCGCACGGTCTCGGGCCGGCTCTTGAAGAATTCGCAGACCTGCAAGGCGTTGCGCGCATGCTGGGCCATGCGGATCGGCATGGTGCGCACGCCGCGCAGCGCCAGCCAGGCGTCGTCGGCGCTGATGGAATAGCCCATCGCGTACTGCGTGCGGTTGAGCTTGCGCGCGATCTCTTCATCGTTGGTCACCACCGCGCCCAGCATCAGGTCGGAGTGGCCGCCCACGTACTTGGTGCCGGCGATCACCGACACCTGCGCGCCCAGCATCAGCGGACGATAGATATAGCCCGAGCCCCAGGTGTTGTCGGTGGCCAGCACCAGACCGTGGCGCTGCGCGAAGGCCGCCATCGCACCCATGTCCAGCATCTCGAACAGCAGCGAGCCCGGCGATTCCACGTAGAGCAGGCGCGTGTTCGGACGCACCAGCTCGTCCAGCGCGTCGTCGGCCGAGAAGTACGTGATGTCGATGTTCAGGCGCTTGAGCACGGCGTCGTCCAGCTCGCGCATCGGGCCGTACACGCAGTCCGAGATCAGCGCGTGATCGCCGGCCGAGCACAGCGCCAGCATCACCATCGTCATGGCCGACAGACCCGACGAGGCCAGGTAGCAATGCGTGCCGCCTTCCAGCTGCGCGAAGACCTCTTCCAGCGCGGCATGCGTGTCCATGCCCATGCGGCCGTAGGTGGTGGCGCGCTGGCCGGCGGCCTTGGTGCGCTGCGCGTTCTCCAGCGCGGCCAGGTTCTGGAAGCGCACGGTGCTGGCGCGCATGGCCGGCAGCGGCACCGGCGCGGTGCCGGTGGCGGGGTTGAACGGGGCCGTGCCGGCATGCTGCAGGACGGTGTCGATGTGCGGATGGGGCGTCTTCAAGGCAGGCTCGCGAGGTTCGGTGTTCGGAAAGCGACAGTCGGAAAATAGTACCGCGCGGGCGTGCCGCGCGGTGTTCAGCGCGATGGTCAGCGCGACAGCCAGGTCACCGCTTCGTCCAAGGTGGCGCGGCTGGTGCGATAGCTGTTGGCCGGATGGGCCGTGTCTTCATAACCAAAGGAAATGCCGCAGACCACGCGACGCGCCGGATCGATGTCCAGCGTCTCGCGCAGCACCTCGGGATACATGGCCAGGGACGCCTGCGGCACCGCGGCCACGCCGTTGGCCTGCGCCGCCAGCAGGAAGGTGGCCACATAGCCGCCGCAGTCGATGGCGCCGTACTCGCCCAGCGCGGCATCGGTGCTGATCACCGCCACGTGCGGCGCGTCGAACAGTTGGAAGTTGCGCAGTTCCTGGCGGCGGTAGCCTTCGCGGTCGCCGCGCGCCACGCCCACGGCGCCATAGAGCTGGAAACCGGCCTCGCGGCGGCGCGCCAGATAGGCGTCGCGGTACTCGGCGGGGAAGGGGAAGTCCGGCGTGAAGCCGGGCTCTTCGGCGCGCGCCAGCAGCGCCTGCCGCAACCGCTCGGTGGCTGCGCCCTCGGTCACCGCCACCTGCCAGGGCTGACAGTTGCACCAGGACGCGGTGCGCTGCGCCAGCGCCAGGATGCGCTCGATGACGGCGCGCGGCACCGGCTCGGGCAGGAAGGCGCGGCAGCTGTGGCGCTCGCGCAGCCAGGTTTCCAGCGGCTGATCGCCGGCGATGGGGCTTTCGGTGGACACGGTGTCTCCTGTCTGATGTTCGTCTTGCGCGCCGGCGGTCCTCCGCGCTTATGGTTCGCGGTTCGTGGCCCTGGCGGCGCGCCGGAATGCCGGCGCGCCGTCTCGCGGTTTGCCCGTATCATGCCACTTCCGGCCGATGACGGCCGGCAACACCCTGCCGCCGGAACTCCCATGCTGCCCCTGGACAACCTGATCGCCTTCTTCGGCATCGCCGTACTGCTGGCCCTGACGCCGGGGCCGGACAATCTTTTCGTGCTGATGCAATCGGCCATCTGGGGCCGCAAAGCCGGCATGTTCGTGGTGCTGGGGCTGGCCACGGGCATCCTGGGGCATACGATGGCCGTGGCGATCGGACTGGCGGCGGTGTTCGCCGCCTCGCCCATGGCCTTCACCGCGCTCAAGCTGGCGGGCGCGGCCTACCTGCTGTATCTGGCCTGGCAGATCCTGCGCGCGCCGGTCGGCCCGGAACAAGGCCAGCGGCCCGAGCCGCAGAAGCCGGCCGCGCTGTACCGCCGCGGCATCATCATGAACCTGACCAATCCGAAGGTGCTGCTGTTCTTCTTCGCCTTCCTGCCGCAGTTCACCTCGCCCGCGCTGGGCCCCATCGGCCCGCAGACGGTGCAGCTGGGCGCGGTGTTCATGCTGGCCACGCTGCTGGTGTTCGGCGCCATCGCCTTCTTCTCGGGCGCGTTCGGCGAGCTGCTGCAGCGCTCGGTGACGGCGCGGCGCTGGCTGAACCGGATCGCGGCGCTGGTGTTCGTGGGACTGGCGCTGCGGCTGGCGACGGCGTCGCGCTGAGGCGCGACGCGTCCACGCCTGACAATCAGGCCGCCGTGAAGCGCACGATGCCGTCGGCGTCCTGCGCGCGCTTTAGCTTGCCTTCGAAGTACAGCGCATGCAGGTGCGCCAGGGCCTCGCCCATGGCAAAGGTCAGCTGGTGCAGGTCCAGCTTGCGCTTGAACAGCACCGGCACGATGTCCGACGTGGACTTCGGCCCCTGCGCACAGGCCTCCAGCACTTCGGCCAGGCGATCGCGGTGATGCTCGTGCTGCTGCGCGATGCGCGCATGCAGCCCCTTGAACGGACGGCCGTGCGAGGGCAGCACCAGCGTGTCCTCGGCCAGGTCGGCGTAGCCGTCCAGCGAACGCAGGTACAGCGGCAGCGGATTGGCGTCGGGCTCGTAGTCGAACACGCTGACGTTGGTGGAAATGCGCGGCAGCACCATGTCGCCGGAGATCAGCACGCGCAGGTCGGGCGCGTACAGCGAGGCATGCTCGGGCGCATGACCGTAGCCCACGATGACGCGCCAGTCGCGGCCGCCGATACGGACCTGATCACCGTGCAGGATGCGCGTGTAGCGCGTCGGCATGGCCGGCACCAGGCCGGGATAGTAATTGGCGCGCTGGCGGATCTGTTCCTGCGAGGCCGGGTCGACCAGTCCGTGGCGCGCGAAATGGTCCACCGCCGACTGGCCGCCGGGGCCCACGCCGTCGCCGCCCCGGCGCGAGGACCAGAGCGAAGCCACCATGAAATCCGTCATGGTCATCCACAGCTCGGCGTTCCAGCGCTCGCACAGCCAGTGCGCCAGGCCGACGTGGTCGGGATGCATGTGCGTGACCAGCACGCGCAGCACCGGCAGGCCGTCCAGTTCCTGCTCGAACACCCGCTCCCACAGCGCCTTGACCTCGTCGCGGGCGATGCCGCAGTCGACGATGGTCCAGCCCTGGCGTCCGTTGAGCTCGTCGCGCAGCAGCCACAGGTTGATATGATCCAGCGCGAACGGCAGCGGCATGCGGATCCACTTCACGCCGTCGGCGACCGCCTGGGCCTTGCCGGGTTCGGGCTGGACATCGCCCCATGGGTACTGCAGCTGGTGCTCGTTGGGATTCATTGCCTTGCGCTCCGTGCTTGACGATCGGGTCAAGGCATCATAATTTACGTTTACGTAAACTGCCACCCACCACTACTACCCACCCCCGCCACCCGCCGCATGTCCCCGTCAACCTGGACCATCTCCGAACTCGCCCGCGAGTTCGACGTCACGCCCCGCACGATCCGCTTCTATGAAGACCAGGGGATCGTCAGCCCGGCGCGCGAGGGGCGCAACCGCATCTTCGGTCCGCGTGACCGCACGCGGTTGAAGCTGGCGCTGCGCGGCAAGCGGCTGGGCCTGCAACTGTCGGAAATCCGCAGCCTGATCGACATGTACGACGGCCCCGGCGACACCGACGTCCAGCTGCGCCAGTACCAGAGCGTGCTCGCGCAGCACCGCGCCATGCTGGAGCAGCAGCGGCGCGACATCGACGACACCCTGCGCGAGATCGCGGAACAGGAACGCCAATGCAGCGACCTGTTGGCGCACAAGTCCTGAACGCGCCGTGGCGGTCCTGCAAACCTTCCTGCTGTTCGTCCTGACGGCGCTAGCCGAGATCATCGGCTGCTATCTGCCGTACCTGTGGCTGCGCAAGGGCTATTCCGCCTGGCTGCTGCTGCCCGCCGCCGCCAGCCTGGCGCTGTTCGCCTGGTTGCTGACGCTGCATCCCGAGGCCTCGGGCCGCGTCTACGCGGCCTACGGCGGCGTGTACATCAGCATGGCGCTGCTGTGGCTGTGGCTGGCCGACGGCGTGCGCCCGGTCGCCAGCGACTGGATCGGCGCGGGACTCTGCCTGGCCGGCATGCTGGTGATCATGTTCGGCCCGCGTTCGGGTTAGCGTGCGCGGGCCGGCATCGCCAGGGCCCGCGATCAGCGCGGGGCCCCTGGCGAAACGCCGGTCGTCACTCGGCCTTGATGCCACCTTCCTTGATGACGCGGGCGTTGCTCGCGTACTCGTCCTGCACCTGCTTGACGAAGGCATCGCCGGCGGCGGTGCCCGGCTGCAGATAGGACTTGGCCAGCAGGTCCTTGAAGTCGGCGCTGGCGGTGGCCTTGGCCAGCGCGGCCTGCACCGACTGCACCACGGCCGGCGACAGCTTGGCCGGGCCGAACACGCCGAAGTTCGAGTAGTACTGCAGCTGCGGCAGCTTCAGTTCGGCCATGGTGGGCACGTCCGGCCAGGCGGCCAGGCGTTGCGGCGCCATCACCGCCAGCGGCTTGAGCGCGCCGCTGGCCACGTGCGGCAGCACCACGTCGCTGTTGATCACCAGCAGCTCGACCACGCCGCCCAGGCCGTCGGTCAGCGCCTGGCTGTTGCCGCGATACGGCACGTGCAGCATCTTGGTGCCGGTCTGCGCGGTCAGCGCCGACATGCCGATGTGGGCCACGGTGCCCTGACCCGGCGTGCCGTAGCGCACGCCGTCCGGACGCGACTTGGCGAATTCGATCAGGCCGGCGAAGTCCTTCACCGGCAGCGCCTTGGTGGCGACGATGGCGACCGGAGCGACGGCCACGCTGGCCAGCGGCGTCAGGTCCTTCAGCGGGTCGTAGTTGGTCTTGGCCAGATGCGGGTAGATCGTCAGCGGGCTGGTCGAGGCCAGCAGCAGGGTGGTGCCGTCCGGCTGCGCCCGGGCCACCACGTCGGTGCCCACCGAGGCGCCAGCGCCCGGCTTGTTCTCGACGATGACGGTGATGTTCGATTCCTTGCGCAGCACGTCGCCCAGGCGGCGCCCGATCGCGTCGGCGCTGCCGCCGGCGGTGTAGGGCACGACCAGCGTGACGGGCTTGGCGGGCCAATCCTGGGCCATTGCGCCGCTTGCCATGATTGCCAGGGCCGCCCCCGCGGCCTTGATCAGCAATGTCTTCTTTTTCATATCTTCCTGATGATGTTGCGTAGCACTGCGTTGAAGTAAAGCGTGTGCCGGTCGACGGACCGGGTAGAACAACCTGCGGGTAAGACTAGGGAAAAGCGGGGTAAGACATCGGTCGGGCGGCCCGCGCGCGTAGCGCCGGCCGCCCTGGATTCGGAAACGGGATCAGGCCGCCAGATAGCGCTGCGCCAGCCGCACCCAGTAGCTCGCGCCCGGCGCGATCAGCGCGTCGTTGAAGTCGTAGCTGGCGTTGTGCAGCATGCAGGGGCCCAGGCCGTGGCCGGCATGGCGGTGATCGCCGTCGCCGTTGCCCAGGAATATGTAGCAGCCGGGCTTGGCCTGCAGCAGGAACGCGAAGTCCTCGGACGCCATGGCCGGCTCGATGATCCGGGCGCGGCCTTCGCCGGCCACTTCGCGCGCCACCTCCAGGCAGAACGCCGTCTCGGCCTCGGTGTTCACCAGCGCCGGGTAGCGGCGCTGGAAATAGACCTCGGCCTCGCAGCCGTGCGCGGCGGCGATGCTGCCGGAGATCTCGTGCATGCGGCGCTCGATCAGGCCGACCACTTCATCGCTGTAGGCGCGCACCGAACCGCCCAGCCAGGCGCTGTCGGGAATCACGTTGATCACGCTGCCGCCGGCCTGCACCTGCGTGATGGACAGCACGGCCGCGTCCAGCGGGCGCTTGCTGCGGGTCAGGATGGTCTGGAACGCCTGGCCGATGGCGAACAGCGCGGGCACGGGGTCGGCGCAGTCCTGCGGCGCGGACGCGTGGCCGCCCTTGCCGCGCACGGTGATCTTGAAGCCGTTGGCCGCCGCCATCATGGGACCGGCGCAGACGCCGAACGTGCCGGCTTCCATGCCCGGCCAGTTGTGCATGCCGAACACGGCCTCGCAGGGGAAGCGCTCGAACAGCCCGTCCTGGATCATGGCGCGGGCGCCGGCGCCGCCTTCCTCGGCCGGCTGGAAGCACAGGTACACCGTGCCGTCGAAGCCGCCGTGCTGCTGCAGGTGGCGGGCCGCGGCCAACAGCATGGCGGTGTGGCCGTCATGGCCGCAGCCGTGCATCTTGCCGTCATGGCGCGAACGGTGTTCGAACTGGTTTTCCTCCTGCATCGGCAGGGCGTCCATGTCGGCGCGCAGCATGATGGCGCAGTCCGACGTGCCCTGGCGCAGCACGCCGACCACGCCGGTCTTGGCGATGCCGGTATGGACCTCGATGCCCCAGCCGCGCAGCGTGTCGGCCACCACCTGGGCGGTGCGGTGCTCTTCGTAGCACAGCTCCGGATGGGCGTGCAGATCGCGCCGCAGCGCCACGATGTCTTCCAGGTTCGATAGTTCGGGCACCGCCAACTCCGTTGCAATGTTTCGAAATAAAACAGGAGCCCGATAATACTCAGACACCGTGACCGGCACACAATCATTTGCCTAGGGAAAACCCCAATCTAATTTACGTTTACGTAAACGTAATATTTGCGGTGCATCATTGCGCGGCGACGACGGTTCGGCGCATGATGCGAGCACGCGACGGATCTGGCGCGGTAGTTGGCGCCTACAAGAACATGTAAGTACCTACTATCACGGAGACATCGATGAATCTTCCCGGACTGAACTTCGACCTGGGCGAAGACCTGGATATGCTGCGCGATGCGGTGCGCACTTTCGCGGCCGCCGAGATCGCCCCGCGCGCCGCCGAAGTCGACCGCAGCGACCAGTTCCCGATGGATCTGTGGCGCAAGTTCGGGGACCTGGGCGTGCTGGGCATGACCGTCGGCGAGGAATACGGCGGCGCCAACATGGGCTACCTGGCCCACATGGTGGCGATGGAGGAAATCTCCCGCGCCAGCGCCTCGATCGGCCTGTCCTACGGCGCGCACTCCAATCTGTGCGTGAACCAGATCAACCGCAACGGCACCGCCGCGCAGAAAGCCAAGTATCTGCCCAAGCTGATTTCCGGCGAGCACGTCGGCGCGCTGGCGATGAGCGAGCCGGGCGCCGGCTCCGACGTGGTCAGCATGAAGCTGCGCGCCGACAAGAAGGGCGACCGCTACGTGCTCAACGGCACCAAGATGTGGATCACCAACGGCCCCGACGCCGACACCCTGGTGGTCTACGCCAAGACCGATCCCGAGGCGCATCAGCGCGGCATCACCGCCTTCCTGGTGGAAAAGGGTTTCAAGGGCTTCTCGGTGGCGCAGAAGCTGGACAAGCTGGGCATGCGCGGCAGCCACACCGGCGAGCTGGTATTCCAGGACTGCGAGATCCCCGAGGAAAACGTGCTGGGCCAGGTCAACGGCGGCGTCAAGGTGCTGATGAGCGGCCTGGACTACGAGCGCGCCGTGCTGTCCGGCGGCCCGGTCGGCATCATGCAGGCCGTGATGGACGTGGTGGTGCCCTATATCCACGACCGCAAGCAGTTCGGCCAGGCCATCGGCGAATTCCAGCTGATCCAGGGCAAGGTCGCCGACCTGTACACCACGCTGCAGGCCAGCCGCGCGTTCTGCTACCAGGTCGGCAAGAACCTGGACCGCCTGGGCGCCGAGCACGTGCGCCAGGTGCGCAAGGACTGCGCCGCGTTGATCCTGTACACGGCCGAGAAAGCCACCTGGATGGCGGGCGAGGGCGTGCAGATCCTGGGCGGCAACGGCTACATCAATGAATACCCGGTGGGCCGCCTGTGGCGCGACGCCAAGCTCTACGAGATCGGCGCCGGCACCAGCGAAATCCGCCGCATGCTGATCGGCCGCGAGCTGTTCGCCGAAACGGCCTGATCCACCGCCCCGCCCGCGTGCCGCCATGATCCGCATGTCCGACGTCCAGCGCATCGAGCAGGCGCCCGTTCCCGGGCCCTCGCCGCGCGACGTCGCCCAGCGCATCCTGGCCGGCTTCGACCGCCACTACGCGCTGTTCCGCTACAGCGCGCAGCGCGCCAAGTCGCTGTATGAATCGGGCGACTGGCACGGCATCCAGCGCCTGTCGCGCGAGCGCATCGAGTACTACGACATGCGCGTGCGCGAATGCACCGCGCAGCTCGAAGGCGCGCTGCGCGGCCGGCCCGGCGGCGCGACGGGCCCGAACGGCGCGGACGCGGCCAACGGCAAATCCACCGCGAACGGCGCCGGCGGCGCGGACGGCAGGTCCGCCGCGCTGGACGATGCGCAGACCGCGTTCTGGCAGCAGGTGAAGCAGGAATTCGTCGGCCTGCTGGCGGACCACCGCCAGCCCGAGTGCGCCGAGACCTTCTTCAACTCGGTGTCGTGCCGCATCCTGCACCGCGACTACTTCCACAACGATTTCCTGTTCGTGCGCCCGGCGGTGGCCACCGACTACCTGGACAGCAGCATGCCGTCCTACCGGGTCTATTACCCGGTGGCCGACGGCCTGCAGAAAAGCCTGATCCGCATGGTGGCCGACTTCGGGCTGGCGCTGCCGTTCGAGGACCTGCCGCGCGACACGCGCCTGCTGGCCCGCGCCGCCGTCAAGCAACTGCGCGCGCAACTGCCGCGCCACGTCGGCCGGCGCATCGCCAGCGATTGCCAGATCCATGCGCTGGGCTCGCTGTTCTTCCGCAACAAGGGCGCCTACATCGTAGGCCGGCTGATCAACCAGACCACCGTCTACCCCTTCGCCGTGGCGCTCACGCGCAACCCGGCCGGACAGGTGACGCTGGACGCGCTGCTGCTGGGCGCCGACGACCTGAGCACGCTGTTCAGCTTCACGCGCGCCTATTTCCTGGTGGACATGGAAACGCCGGCCGCCGTGGTCAACTTCCTGTCCACGCTGCTGCCGCGCAAGCCCAAGGCCGAGCTGTACACCATGATCGGGCTGCAGAAGCAGGGCAAGACGCTGTTCTACCGCGACTTCCTGCACCATCTGGCGCATTCGCGCGACGCCTTCGACATCGCGCCCGGCATCAAGGGCATGGTGATGTGCGTGTTCACGCTGCCGTCCTATCCCTATGTGTTCAAGCTGATCAAGGACCGCATCGACAAGGACGGCATGGACCACGCCACCGTGCGGCGCAAGTACCAGATGGTGAAACTGCACGACCGCGTCGGCCGCATGGCCGACACCTGGGAATACTCGCAGGTGGCGCTGCCGCGCGCGCGCTTCGCGCCGGCCCTGCTGGACGAGCTGCGCCGCCTGGTGCCCGAGCTGATCGAGGAAACCGCCGACACCGTGGTCATCCGCCACGTCTACATCGAACGCCGCATGACGCCGCTGAACCTGTACCTGCAGCAGGCGCCCGACGCGCTGCTGGAGCCGGCGGTGCGCGAGTACGGCGACGCGATCCGGCAGCTGGCCGCGGCCAATATCTTCCCCGGCGACATGCTGTACAAGAATTTCGGCGTCACGCGCCTGGGCCGCGTCGTGTTCTATGACTACGACGAAATCCAGCGCATGACGGAAATGAATTTCCGCCGCATCCCGCCCGCCCCGAACGAAGAGGCGGAAATGTCGTCGGAACCCTGGTACGCCATCGGCCCGAACGACGTGTTCCCCGAGGAGTTCGGACGATTCCTACTCGGCGACGCAAGGGTGCGCGCCGCCTTCATGCGCCACCACGCCGAGCTGCTCGAACCGGAATGGTGGCAGGCCTGCCGCGCGCACGTGGCGCAAGGCAGGATCGAGGAATTTTTCCCTTACGATACAGACAGGCGACTGCGCCCCCGACACGCCGCGGACACCCACGCGGCGGCGGGCGCAGCCTCGCAAACCCCGAGCTGACCAGAACCTCACAGGAGCTAGCCATGTCAGATCCCATCGTTATCGTTTCCGTCGCCCGCACGCCCATGGGCGGCATGCTGGGCAGCCTGTCCGGCCTGGCCGCGCACGAACTCGGCTCGGTCGCCATCAAGGCGGCCGTCGAGCGCGCCGGCATCAAGCCCGAGCAGGTCGACGAAGTCATCATGGGCAACGTGCTGCAGGCCGGCCAGGGCCAGGCGCCCGCCCGCCAGGCCGCGCTGGGCGCGGGCCTGCCGCTGGGCGTGGCCTGCACCACCATCCACAAGGTCTGCGGCTCGGGCCTGAAGGCGGCGATGTTCGGCCACGACCTGCTGGCCTCGGGCAGCGCCACCATCGTGGTGGCCGGCGGCCAGGAAAGCATGAGCAACGCCCCCTACCTGATGCTCAAGGGCCGCCAGGGCTACCGCTACGGCCATAGCACCGTGTACGACCACATGGCGCTGGACGGCCTGGAAGACGCCTACGACAAGGGCAAGGCCATGGGCGTGTTCGCCGAGGACTGCGCGTCCAAGTATTCCTTCACGCGCGAGCAGCAGGACGCCTTCTCGCTGGAATCGCTGCGCCGCGCCCGCGCCGCCTCGGAAGACGGCAGCTTCAAGTGGGAAATCGCCCCCGTCACCGTGGCCGGCCGCAAGGGCGACACCGTGATCGACACCGACGAGGCCCCCACCAAGGCCATGCCGGAAAAGATCCCCACCCTGAAGCCCGCCTTCAAGAAGGACGGCACCGTCACCGCCGCCAACTCCTCGTCGATCTCCGACGGCGCCGCCGCCATGGTGCTGATGCGCGCGTCCACCGCCGAAAAACTCGGCGTCAAGCCGCTGGCCCGCATCGTGGCCCACAGCCAGCACTCGCAGGAACCGAACTGGTTCACCACCGCCCCCGTGGGCGCGCTGAAGAACCTGTTCGCCAAGACCGGCTGGAAGGCCGAGGACGTGGACCTGTACGAGATCAACGAAGCCTTCGCCGTGGTCACCATGGCCGCCATGACCGACTTCAAGCTCCCGCATGACAAGGTCAACGTCCACGGCGGCGCCACCGCCCTGGGCCACCCGATCGGCGCCTCGGGCGCCCGCCTGATGGCCACCCTGGTCGGCGCGCTGCGCAAGACCGGCGGCAAGCGCGGCGTGGCCACGCTGTGCATCGGCGGCGGCGAAGCCGTGGCGATGGCCATCGAGATGGTCTGATCCCGCACCCCGCTCCGCTTTCCGGGGCGGGCTACTCGCCCGCCCCGGAAACGGATGCCGCTGCGCCTGCTGCCGCCACGGCCCGCAGAGGCGCAACGATATCCGCGCAGTCCCTTGCCACACCCCGCGCGACACAGACAACCATGCCCGGACCACCGGGCGGCGAGACAAACCGCTCCCCGAGCGCCTTCAAATCCCAACCAGCAGGACGGGTGGAACCCCATGCCCATCATCGAATCCCGCATCAATACGCGATCGCAGGACTACACCGACAAGGCCCGCGCCATGCAGGCGCAGCTGGACGACCTGAACCAGCAGCTGGCGCGGACCGCGCTGGGCGGCAACGAGGCCGCGCGCGCCAAGCACGTGGCGCGCGGCAAGCTGCTGCCGCGCGACCGCGTCGAACAGCTGATCGATCCGGGCAGCCCCTTCCTGGAACTGTCGCCGATGGCGGCGCACGGCATGTATGAAGGCGAGGCGCCGGGCGCCGGCGTCATCACCGGCATCGGCCGCGTGTCGGGCACGGAATGCGTGATCGTGTGCAACGACGCCACGGTCAAGGGCGGCACTTACTACCCGATGACGGTCAAGAAGCACCTGCGCGCGCAGGAGATCGCCGCGCAGAACCGCCTGCCCTGCGTCTACCTGGTCGACTCCGGCGGCGCCAATCTGCCGCGCCAGGACGAGGTCTTCCCCGACCGCGACCACTTCGGCCGCATCTTCTACAACCAGGCCACCCTGTCGGCCCAGGGCATCGCGCAGATCGCGGTGGTGATGGGGTCCTGCACCGCCGGCGGCGCCTACGTGCCCGCCATGAGCGACGAGTCCATCATCGTCAAGAACCAGGGCACCATCTTCCTGGGCGGCCCGCCGCTGGTGAAGGCCGCCACCGGCGAGGAAGTCAGCGCCGAAGACCTGGGCGGCGGCGACGTGCACACGCGCCTGTCCGGCGTGGTCGATCACCTGGCCGCCAACGACATGCACGCGCTGCAGCTGGCGCGCAACGCCGTCGCGCGGCTGAACCTGCAAAAGCCGCAGCCGCTGGCGCTGCGGCCCGTGCGCGAACCGCGCTACGACCCGTCCGAACTGAACGGCATCATCCCGGCCGACACCCGCAAGCCCTATGACGTGCGCGAGGTCATCGCGCGCATCGTCGACGGCTCGGAATTCGACGAGTTCAAGGCCCGCTTCGGCCCCACGCTGGTCACGGGCTTTGCCCACATCCAGGGCATGCCGGTGGGCATCGTGGCCAACAACGGCATCCTCTTCTCGGAGTCGGCGCAGAAGGGCGCGCACTTCATCGAGCTGTGCGCGCAGCGCAAGATCCCGCTGGTGTTCCTGCAGAACATCACCGGCTTCATGGTCGGCCGCAAGTACGAGAACGAAGGCATCGCGCGTCACGGCGCCAAGATGGTGACGGCCGTGGCCACCGCCGCCGTGCCCAAGTTCACCGTGCTGATCGGCGGCTCGTTCGGCGCCGGCAACTACGGCATGTGCGGCCGCGCCTATTCGCCGCGCATGCTGTTCATGTGGCCCAACGCGCGCATCTCGGTCATGGGCGGCGAGCAGGCCGCCAGCGTGCTGGCCACCGTCAAGCGCGACGGCATCGAGGCGCGCGGCGGCAACTGGCCGGCGGCCGAGGAAGACGCGTTCAAGGCGCCCATCCGCGAGCAGTACGAGCGCGAAGGCCATCCGTACTACGCCACCGCGCGCCTGTGGGACGACGGCATCATCGCCCCGGCCGACACGCGCCGCGTGCTGGGCCTGGCGCTGTCGGCCGCGCTCAACGCCCCGATCGAAGACACGCGCTTCGGCGTATTCCGGATGTAGGGCGGCGCAGCCGCCCCTCGCGCAGCCCCAGAACAATCCCGCCTGGATGAACTCCATGTTCGATACTTTGCTGATTGCCAACCGCGGCGAAATCGCCTGCCGCGTGGCCGCCACCGCCCGCCGCCTGGGCATCCGCACCGTCGCGGTGTATTCCGATGCCGACGCCAACGCGCGCCACGTCGCCGCCTGCGACGTGGCCGTGCACATCGGCGGCCCCGAGCCGCGCGCCAGCTACCTGCGCGCCGACGCCATCCTGCAGGCCGCGCGCGACACCGGCGCGCAGGCCATCCACCCCGGCTACGGCTTCCTGTCGGAAAACGAAGCCTTCGCCCAGGCCGCCACCGACGCCGGCATCGCCTTCGTCGGTCCGCCGGCCTCGGCCATCGCCGCCATGGGCAGCAAGTCCGCCGCCAAGTCGCTGATGGAAAAAGCCGGCGTGCCGCTTGTGCCCGGCTACCACGGCGACAATCAGGACCCGCAGTTCCTCAAGACGCAGGCCGACGCCATCGGCTATCCGGTGCTGATCAAGGCCAGCGCCGGCGGCGGCGGCAAGGGCATGCGCGTGGTCGAATCGTCCGGCGCCTTCCTCGACGCGCTGGCTTCCTGCCAGCGCGAGGCCGCCTCCAGCTTCGGCGACGACCGCGTGCTGATCGAACGCTACCTGCAGAAGCCGCGCCACATCGAGATCCAGGTCTTCGCCGACACGCAGGGCAACTGCGTCTACCTGTTCGAGCGCGACTGCTCGGTGCAACGCCGCCACCAGAAGGTCATCGAGGAAGCGCCCGCGCCCGGCATGACCGAAGAACGCCGCCGCGCCATGGGCGAGGCCGCCGTGGCCGCCGCGCGCGCCGTCGGCTACGTGGGCGCCGGCACGGTGGAATTCATCGCCGAGCCCGACGGCCGCTTCTACTTCATGGAAATGAACACGCGCCTGCAGGTCGAGCATCCGGTCACCGAGATGATCACCGGCCACGACCTGGTCGAATGGCAGCTGCGCGTGGCCGCCGGCCAGCCGCTGCCGGCGCGCCAGGAAGACCTGCGCATCGAGGGCCATGCCATCGAGGCCCGCATCTACGCCGAGAACCCCGAAAAGGGCTTCCTGCCGTCCATCGGCACGCTGGCCTACCTGGGCCTGCCCGCGCACACCGCCTTCGCCAACGGCGACATCCGCGTGGACGGCGGCGTGCGCATGGGCGACACCATCACGCCGTTCTACGACCCCATGATCGCCAAGCTGATCGTGCGCGGCGCCGACCGCGACCAGGCCCGCGCCCGCATGCTGCAGGCGCTGGCGCAGACGCAGGCCGTGGGCGTGCAGACCAACGTCGCCTTCCTGTCGCGCCTGATGCGCGACAGCGCCTTCGCCGCCGCCGACCTGGACACCGGCCTGATCGAGCGCCAGCGCGACACCCTGCTGCCCGCGCCGCGACCGGCCGGCGCCGACGCGCTGGCGCTGGCCAGCGCCGCCGTGCTGGCGCGCCAGGGCCTGGCCCAGCCCGGCGCGGCCGCGCAGGCCTCGGCCGATCCCTGGGACGCGCGCGACGGCTGGCGCCTGGGCGGCCAGTACCGCCGCGAGCTGCAATGGGTGGACAACGGCGAAACGCGCCGCGTCGCCATCGCCCGCCACGGCAAGGACTGGACCCTGGATGCCGGCGATGGCCCGCAACCGTTACTGTGGCGCGCGCAGGCCAACGCCGGCGGCGCCTTTGCCCTGCGCGTCACGCTGGGCGGCCATGAAAGCGCCGGCACCGTGGCGCTGCACGCCGACCGCGCCTACGTCTTCACCGACGCCGGTTCGCACGCGCTGGAGCTGTACGATCCGCTGGCGCACTCGCAGGACACGCAGGGCGAGCACGGCGGCGGCCTGACCGCGCCCATGCCGGGCAAGATCATCTCCATCGCCGTCAAGGCCGGCGACACGGTCGAGAAGGGCCAGCCGCTGCTGGTCATGGAAGCCATGAAGATGGAGCACACCATCTCGGCGCCGGCCGACGGCAAGGTCGCCGAGGTGTTCTACGCCATCGGCGACCAGGTCACGGAAGGCGCGGAGCTGGTGGCGATAGAGTAGTCCAGGCGGCGTGGCGAGCGGGCCATGTGGCCGCCGCGCCGCGCCGCTTGCCCGCGCGCTGGCGGGACTCCGCGACAATAAATGTCAAGGCTGGGGTAACTCCGGAGCGCGACGCGGCATGGCGGTGATACTCTGGTCAGCTGTAGTCCGACACAGGCGATCCGGCCAACACGCCATGCCGAAATCACTGCCTCTTTTCCGAGCCGCCGCCGTCACGGCGGCTCTCCTGGTCCTGCAAGGCTGCGGCCCCGGCGGCGCGCCGTCCTATGTGATCTTCGGCGCCTACTTTCCCCGCTGGCTGCTGGCGGGCCTGATCGGCATCGTCGCGGCCCTGGTCGCGCACCGGCTGTTCGTGGCCAAGGCCTGGAACGGCAAGCTGCCCCTGCAACTGTCCGTGTGCTGCGCCATCGGCATGGTCGTGGCCGTCCTGTTCTGGACGCTGGCGACGAGGTGACCCCATGAAACTCGCCGGCACGCGCAAGACTCCCGCCCTCGGCCGCCTGATCGCGCTGGCCATCATCGCGCTGGGCGTGGCCGCCCTGGCCTACGCCTGGCACCGCAGCGCGAACTACCCCGCCACCGACAGCGCCGGCATCGACGCCGACCTGGTCCACATCGCCACGCCCGTCGGTGGCCGCCTGGTCGGCCTGCCGGTCAAGGAGAACCAGCGCGTCGCCAAGGGCGATGTGCTGCTGGAGATCGACCCCGAACCCTACCGCCTGACCGTGCAGCAGGCCGAGGCCGACCTCGCCATGGCGCGCGCCTCGCTGGAATCGCGCCGCCGCATGCTGATCTCGGAACGCGCCAATTCCGCCATCGCCGACGAACAGCTGCGCCGCGCCGAGGCCAACCACGCGCTGGCCGCGCGCACCGTCAAGCGGCTGGCGCCGCTGGCGGCGCAGGGCTACATCCCGACGCAGCAATACGACCAGTCCCAGGTCACGCTGCGCGACGCCGAGGTATCGCTGAAACAGGCCCAGCAACAGCAGGCGGCCGCCGCCAGCACCATCGGCGACGAGGCCGAGGCGCAGGCCGCCGTGCAGGCCCGCGAGGCCGCCCTGGCGCGCGCCCGCCACTCGCTGGAACAAACCGTGGTGCGCGCCCCCCACGACGGCTACGTGACCGGGCTGTCGGTGCTGACCGGCGAGACCGTCGCGCCCAGCCAGTCCCTGTTCACGCTGGTGGCGTCGGATGAATGGTTCGCCGTCGCCAACTTCCGCGAAACCGATCTGGCGCAGATCGCCATCGGCGACTGCGCCACGGTCTACTCCATGATCGACCGAGGGCAGGCCATGCGCGGCAAGGTCGTGGGCATCGGCGCCGGCGTGCTCGACGGCGACCGCGTCAACCTGCCGCATTCGCTGCCGCTGGTGCAGCGCTCGGTGAACTGGGTGCGGGTGGCGCAGCGCTTCCCGGTCCGCGTCGAACTCGAGGAGCCGCCGGCGCAGCTGGTGCGCATGGGCGCCAGCGCCGTGGTCGAGATCCGCCATGGACCGGCCTGCCGCTAGGCCCGGCTTCCCGCGCCCGGGCGATCTGGCGCGGCTGCTGGCGCCGTTCCCCGGACGCGGCGAGATGACGCTGCGCCTGACCGTCATCTGCGCGCTGACCGCGCTGGTCGCCAGCGCCTACGGCACGCCGGAAGCGGCGCTGTCGGTCTACATCGCCTTCTTCCTGATCCGCCCGGACCGCGTGCTCAGCGCCATCCTGCCCGCCATGATGCTGCTGCTGGTCTCGGTGATCCTGGGCGTGATCCTGCTGGTCACCACCGCCAGCATCGACTATCCCATCCTGCGCGTCTCGGCCATGGCGCTGCTGTCGGCGGGCTTCCTGTTCCTGGCCTCCGCCAGCAAGCTGCGGCCCATCGGCGCCATCCTGGCGATGATTGTCGGCTTCGGGCTGGACCAGATGGGCCGCGTGCCGATCGGCGAGGCCAGCACCCGCATGCTGCTGTATGCGTGGCTGCTGGTGGCCATCCCGGCCGGCGCGGCCATCGTCGCCGGCCTGCTGCTGGCGCCTTCGCCACGGCGCCTCGCCTGTGATCGGCTGGCGCGCCGGCTGAGGCTCGCTGCCGAACGGCTGAGCGGCAGTGCGGACAGCACCCCCGCCTTCGCCCTGACCTTGCGCGAAGGCAACAAGCAGATCCTGACCTGGCTGAAGCTGTCCGCGCTGGAAGGCAGTTCAAGCCGCGCCGACGTGGCCGCGCTGCGCCAGGCCGCCGTCTCCAGCATCGCCATTCTGGGCGCCGTGGATGTGCTGCGCGGCGAGGGCGGCACCGGCCTGCCCGACGCGCTGGCGCGGTCATTGGCCGGCACGCTGGCGGACATGGCGGCCATGCACGAACAGGGCGGCTATCCCGTCGAGATCGACCTGGCGTTGCCGTCGGTCACGCTGCCCCCGGCCGCGCGCGCCGCCCTCGATGAAATGCACGACGCCATCATGCGCTACGCGGAATCGCCGGATGCGCCCGCTGGAGCAACCGGCGTCTCCGATGCGTCTGCCGCGGGGTCGCCCGCCGCAGGGGCGCCTGCCGCAGGGTCGCCCCCCACGGATGCGTCCACCGCGCCGACCGCGCCCAAGCGCGGCGGCTTCTTCCTGCCCGACGCCGGCACCAATCCCGAACACATCGCCTACGCGCTCAAGACCACCGGCGCGGCGATGTTCTGCTACCTGCTGTACACGCTGCTCGACTGGCCCGGCATCCACACCTGCGTCATCACCTGCTACATCGTGTCGCTGGGCAGCGCCGGCGAGACCGTGCAGAAGCTGCGCCTGCGCCTGGCCGGCTGCGTGATCGGCGCGCTGGCGGGCACGGCCGCCATCGTGTTCATCGTGCCGCACATGGACTCCATCGCCTCGCTGCTGGCGCTGGTGTCCATCGCCGCCGCGCTGTCGGCCTGGATCGCGGTGGGCCCGCCGGCCATCGCCTACGCGGGCTTCCAGATCGCCTTCGCCTTCTTCCTGTGCGTCATCCAGGGCGCCGGCCCGGGCTTCGACCTGACCATCGCCCGCGACCGGACCATCGGCATCCTGCTGGGCAACATGGTGGTCTACCTGATCTTCACGCGCGTCTGGCCGGTCAGCATCGCCGCCAGCGTCGACCGCGCCATGACGGCCCTGCGCGCGCAATGGCGCGCGGTCGCGGCCGGCGGCGCGGCGCGCCATGCCCTGGCCGCCGAGGCGCTGGCCGCCGGCCGCGACGCGCAGCGACAGCTCTCGCTGACCGCCTATGAACCCGCATGGCTGCGACCGCCGCAAGCCTGGCAGGATGCCCGCCGCGACACACTGGCGGCGCTGTCCGCCACGGCCGCGCCGCTGGTCCTGGCCGCCGGCCGCGCGCCAGGCGATGCCGCGCTGCTGGCGCGGATCGACGGCGCGGGCCTGGCCAGTCCGCCATCGCCCCCCCTGCCGGCCGCGCGGGGCGACGCGGCGCTGCCCGCCTTGCTTCAGCTGATGGACGCCCGGGCCGCGCGCGCCGTCGCCGGCCCGTCCACCGAACCCACCCAGGAAGCCCCGGCCCATGCCCCTGCCTAAGATGCCGAGCCTGTCCGTCCGCCCATCCTGGCCAATCCCGCTGCCGCGCCTGTCCTGGCCGGCCCTGCTGTTGAGCCTGGCCGGCTGCGCCACCTCGTCGCTGGACCTGGCCCCACCGCGCGCCGACCGGCCCTGGACGCCACCCGTCGACGCCAGCGGCGCCATCGTCTCCGGCCCGGCCCGGCCCGACAGCCCCGACGCGCGCTACGTGCTGCCGGCCAACGCCGCCGCCGGCGCGGTGCCGCAAGACAACGCCATCGATCCCGGCCACGAATACACCTTGGCCGAACTCATCGACCTGGCGCAATCGTCCAATCCGCGCACCCGCATCGCCTGGAACGCGGCGCGCAACGCCGCGCTGGCCACCGGCATGGTCAAGAGCGTCTACCTGCCGCAGCTGGCCGCCACCGCCATGACGGGCTGGCGCCACAGCAACGGCTCCAGCAACATCGGCCTGGGAGACTCCTCCAGCAACAGCAGCACGCACGGCACCGTGGGCGTGCTCTCGCTGCAATGGCTGCTGTTCGACTTCGGCGGCCGGCAGGCGCGCGTGCAGGCCGCCGAACAGGCGACCATCGCCGGCAACGTCGCCCTGACCGCCGTGCACCAGCAGCTGGTCCAGGAGGTCAGCGTCGCCTACCACGGCTATATCGCGGCGCGCGCGCGCACCGTCAACGCGCGGCAGGGCCTGGTCAATGCCGGCACCCTGCTCGATGCCGCCAACGCGCGCTACCGGCAAGGCCAGGGCACCGTGGTCGAGGTGGCGCAGGCGACCCAGAACCGCGAACAGGCCCGGCTGGCCACTGTCACCGCCGACGGAGCCGAACAGGACGCTTATCTGGCGCTGATCACCGCCATGGGCATCTCGCCGCTGGCGCAGCCGCGCATCGCCGCGCTGCCCGATCACGCGCTGTCGCCCGCGCTGGCGCAGCCGGTCGAACAGATCATCACCGACGCGCTGGCGCGCCGGCCCGACGTGCTGGCCGCCTATGCGGCCGAGCAGGCCGAACAGGCCAAGGCGCGCGCGGCGGACTCGGACTTCCTGCCCAAGGTCTTCCTGTCCGCGTCGACCTCACACACCTCGGGGCGCTCGTCCATCACCGCCGTGCCCGCCATCGGCCAGCAGGCCGGCACCGTCAACCTGGACGGCAGCCGTTCCGGCTCCAGCGTCTTCCTGGGCGTGACGCTGCCGCTGTACGACGGCGGCCTGCGCGCGGCGGCGCGGATGCAGGCGCGCAACGACGCCGCCAGCGCCGGCGAACGCCTGACCCGCGCCAAACAGGACGCCACGCGCCAGATCGTCGCCGCCCGCAATGCGCTGCGCTCGGGCATCGCCGCGAACGAGGCCGCCGTCGCGCTGCTGAAAGCCGCGCGCGTCACCTACGACGCCGCGTCCGCCGCCTATCGCAACGGCGTGGGCTCGCTGACCGACGCCACGCTGGCGCAGAGCCAGATGCTGGTCGCGCAGAACGCCTACGCCGACAGCATCGCCAATGCGCGCTCGGCGGCGGCGGTGCTGGCGGTGGCGACGGGCAGGGTGTCGCTGCTGGACGAACGCTAGGACGGCGCGGCCGCTGGTCCGCCCCCTTTAGCTCGCCGTCAGCCCGCCGCGCCTAGAATCGGAAGCTTTCGCCCGCGCCGCGCGACCCGCCATGCCTGCCCCAGACACCTCCGGTCCCAGTCCGTTAGGACGCCCCGCCTTCCTGCATTTCCTCTTCGCGCGCGTGAGCGCGTCGCTGGCCTTCCAGATCGTCTCGGTCGCCGTGGGCTGGCAGATCTACGAACTGTCCGGCAGCGCGCTGGACCTGGGCCTGATCGGGCTGGCTCAGTTCCTGCCGATGGCGGCGCTGACGCTGGTGGTGGGCCACGTGGCCGACCGATACGACCGCCGCAAGATCGTGGCCATCTGCATGGCGGTGGAAGTGCTGGCCACGCTGATGCTGGCGGTCGCCGCGCTGCACGGCCTGGGCGACAAGCCGCTGATCTACGCCACGCTCATCATCATGAGCTCGGCGCGCGCCTTCGAGGCGCCCACGCTGTCCACGCTGATCCCCGCCGTGGTGCCGCGCGAATGGCTGCCGCGCGCCACGGCCCTGTCCTCGTCGGGCGGGCAGATCGCGCAGATCGCCGGGCCGGCGCTGGGCGGCGTGGGCTACGGCCTGGGCGCGGGCTGGATCTACTGCGTGGCCGCCGCGCTGTACCTGACCGCCTTCGCCGCCGTCGCCAGCATGAAGATCGACAGGACGCCGCCGCGCAAGGAGCCGACCACCTGGCACACGCTGTTCGCCGGCATCACCTTCATCTTCCAGCGCCGGCTGCTGCTGGGCACGCTGTCGCTGGACCTGTTCGCCGTGCTGCTGGGCGGCGCCGTCGCGCTGCTGCCCATCTACGCCAAGGACATCCTGCAGGCCGGCCCCTGGGCGCTGGGCGCGCTGCGCGCCGCGCCCGCCTGCGGCGCCATGCTGATGTCGCTGACCCTGGCGCGGCTGAGCCTGGGCAACCAGGTCGGCCGCCTGCTGTTCAGCGCGCTGATGGTGTTCGGACTGGCCACCACGGTGTTCGGGCTGTCCACCTCCATCCCGCTGTCGATCGCCGCGCTGGTCGTGCTGGGCGCGGCCGACGCCGTCAGCGTGGTGCTGCGCTCGTCGCTGGTGCAGCTGAACACGCCCGACCACATGCTGGGCCGCGTCAGCGCCGTCAACACGCTGTTCGTCAGCGCGTCCAACCAGCTCGGCGAATTCGAGTCCGGCGTGATGGCCGCGCTGGTCGGCGCGGTGCCGGCCGTGGTGATCGGCGGACTGGGCACCGTGGCGGTGGCCGGGTTGTGGATGTGGTGGTTCCCGGAGCTGCGCAAGCTGCGCACGCTGGTTCCGGCATGACGCCGGGGTCGGGCTGGCCTGGTCTCGCCTGATTGACCCCGCCGCGCCCCTACTTCTCCAGCCCCGCCTTCCTCACCTGACAGGCAATCGCCGTCAGCACCCCGATGCGCCGCAGCGGATCGGGCGGCAGCCAGTTCGGTTTCTCGAAGGCTTCCAGGTCATCCAGCATGGCGCTGCGCTGGCCGGCGATGCGCTCGGCCAGCAGGCGGCCGTGGATCGTGCCCTTGATGACGCCCGCGCCATTGCAGCCAACGGCGGCGTAAAGCCCGGGCCGGACCTCGCCGACGAAGGACGCGCCGTTGCCGGTCAGGGCGGTGGAACCGCTCCACACATATTCGAAATCATGCGCGGCCAGTTGCGGATAGCGGCGCTGGAACGACGCGCGCAGCTGTCCGGCCATGCGCTCCAGCGGTTGCTCGGCCTCGTAGGAATAGGCGCTGCGCACCATGAACCTGCCGCCACGGATGCGGCGCAGCGTGGTGCCCAGGCGGTTGGCGGGAATGACGCCCCACTGGTCGCGCTGGCCCAGCAGCGCCTGCTGCGCCGCGTCCAGCACCGGCGTCACGCCCGCGTAGGTGTAGATGGTGACCAGCCGGCTGCGCAGGAAACCCAGCCGCCGCGCGAAGGCATTGTTGGCCAGGATCACGTTGTCGGCGCTGAACTGGCCATTGCGCGTGCGCACGATGTAGGGACCGCCGCCATCCACCGATTCGACCGGATTGTTCTCCATCAGCCAGACGTTGTCCGGCAGCGTGTCGGCCAGTCCGCGAATCAGCGCGGCGGGCTGCACGAAGACGTTGTTCATCGAGTGGTAGCCGAACTGGTAGTAGTCCGTGCCCAGCTGCTCGCGCATCGCGTCGCGGTCCAGCTCGGAGTACGCCACGCCCCAGTCGCGATACTGCGCCAGCGATGCGCGCAGATTCCGGCTGCCTCCCTCGGTGGCGGCGGCATGGTACTTGCCGGCCAGGTCCCAGCCGCAATCGAAGCCGCCCTGTTGCGACAGTTGCGCCAGCCAGTCCAGCCCGGCCTGGTACATGGCGATCTGCTTGCGCGCGATCTGCAGCGGGCTGTGATGCCCGCTCATGCGCGTGTTGTGGGGCAGGTTGATCAGGAAGCCCGAGTTGCGTCCGGCCGAGCCTTCGCCGGCGCTGCTGGCGTCCAGCACCAGGATGGGTTCCCGCGGCTGCAATTCAGCCAGCCGGCGCGCGGCCGCCAGGCCGGTATAGCCTGCGCCGATGACCACATGCCTGAAGCGCGATTGCGGCGGCGCGGCCACGCGCGGCGCGCGCGCCGGCAGCATGGCGTTCCAGCCCGAGCCGCTTTGGTAGTGAGGAAAAGTCCGCGATTGCCCTGAGGGGTGAGACATGATGATGGGTTCAGTGTTGCGGTTGGAATAGCGTTCGCCGGCGCGCCGCCGCGCGCCTCATTGGTCGGCGCGCGCCTGCAGGCTGCGCATGACTTCGTTCTGCACGATGCCCCAGATCTGCGATTTCAGCTCGATGTAGCGCGGCGACAGCTGCACGTCGGCATTGCGCGGAAAGGGCAGGTCGTTGGGAATATCGCAAGCCACGCGGCCCGGCCGCGCGCTCATGATGACCATGCGGTTGGACAACAGCAGCGCCTCGTCGATGGAGTGCGTGATGAAGATGATGGTCTTGCCGCTGCGCTCGTAGATGCGCGTCAGCTCTTCCTGCAGCACCTGCCGCGTCATCGCGTCCAGCGCCGCGAAGGGCTCGTCCAGCAGGATCACGTCGGGATCGTTGGCCAGCACCCGCGCGATGGACACGCGCTGGCGCATGCCGCCGGACAGCGCCTTGGGATAGGCGTCCTCGAAGCCCTTCAGGCCCACCATCTCGATGAACTGCTGCGCGGTGGCGCGGCGCTCGGCGGCCGGCACGCCCTTGAGCTTCAGGCCGAAGGCCACGTTCTCGGCCACCGTCAGCCAGGGAAACAGCGCGTACTGCTGGAACACCATGCCGCAATGCGGATCCACGTCGCGCACCTCGCGGCCATTGACCACGATGCGGCCGGCGCTTGGCTGCTCGAAGCCGGTGATCAGGTTCAGCAGCGTGGACTTGCCGCAGCCCGAGGCACCCAGCACCACCAGGAACTCGCCGCGCTTGACCTCCAGATCCACGCCTTGCAGCGCATGGAAGGAACCGAAGGACTTGGAGATGCCTTCGAGCGAGATCATCGTGTCGTTCGCCATCGTATCGGCCTTCGTATTCATCGCGACCATGCCAGCACCCTGTTTTCGATGACGCGGAACACCACGTCGGTGATCAACACCGTGACGCTGATGAGCGCCATGCCCAGCACCACCGTGTCGGTCTGGAAGAACTCCTTGCCGTTCATGATCAGGAAGCCCAGCCCTTCCTTCGCCGCCACCAGCTCGGCGGAGATCACGCAGGTCCAGGACAGCCCCAGGATCACCTTGAAGCCGCTGAAGATCTGCGGCAGGCTGGCCGGCAGGATCACCAGGCGCATCACCTGCGGCCCGCTCGCGCCCAGGTTGCGCGCGGCGCGGATCAGCAGCGGATCGATGTTGCGCGTGGCCTCGATCACGTACAGCAGCGCGGGCGCGAAGGTGCCCATGAAGACGATGCTGTACTTCTGCGTCTCGGTGATGCCGAACCACAGCAGCGACAGCGGAATCCAGCTCATCGACGGCAGCGGCCGCAAAAAGGACAGGATCGGATCGAAGGCCGCGCGGGCGCGCCGCGACGTGCCCAGGAAAATGCCCAGCGGGATCGCCAGCGCGGTGGCGGCGGCGAAACCCACCATCACGCGACGCGCGGACGCCAGGATGTGGGACATCAGGGAACCCTGTTCCCACATGCCCGCCATGCGGGCGTAGACGGAAGAGGGTGGAGGCAGGAACAACGGGTCCACCCATTGCAGGCGGCACGCGGCCTCCCAGAACAGCAGCAGCGCGATCACGGACACGCTGCTGATCAGCATCAGATCCGGACGCCGCTGGCGAGTCGGGGCGTTCATCATTCAGTTCATTCCAGGCGTTGAAGGTTCAAGTGCGCGAACAACGCGGCGCCAGGCCGGCGCCGCGCGTCCTACAGATAGGCCGGGTCGATCCACTCGCGCACCGGCGGCGCCTTGTCGATCTGGCCGTAGCGCACCATCATCTCGGCCAGCTTCTGCAGGCCGTCGATGTACTTGCCGCCCGGATCCAGCAAACCGCGCTGGTCCGCCGCGCCGTACCAGTCGGCGCCCTTCACCATCGCCAGCTGATCCGCCGGCGCCAGCTTGGTCAGCTCCACCAGCGCGGTCACGGCGCTGTCCGGCTGCGCGCGCAGCTGCTCATTGGCGCGGAAATACGCCTTCAAGAAACGCTTCACCGCGTCCGGGTTTTTCTCCAGGAAGGCGCGGCGCGCCACCAGCACGTCCGGTCCCGGCGTCACGCCGTAGTCGCGGTAGAGCGAGAACTGCGTGTCATCCGCCAGCACGCGCGCGCCCGGCATGGCGCTGATGGCGTTGAACTGCGGCGTCCAGGCCGCCGCCGCATCGATCTGGCCGGACTGGAACGCGGCCGGCATTTCCGGCGCGGGCACGTTCAGCACGGTCACGTCCTTATCCGCCTTCAACCCGGCCTGATCCAGCAGGTTCAGCACCAGCAGATGCGCGCTGGACGCGAAGGTCACGCCGACCTTCTTGCCCTTCAAATCAGCCAAAGTCTTGACGCCATCGCGCACGATCAGCCCTTCCACGCGGCCGAAATTCTCCGGCACGCCGATGATGGCGAAGTGCTTCGACCCGCGCGCCATCACCGCCAGCGCCGCCGGCGCGGCCGTGACCGCCATGTCGATATTGCCCGACAGCAGGGCGCTGACGCGCGCCGACGTGGTGCCGAACGATTCCCAGCCCACGTCCAGCCCCTCGGCCTTGAAATAGCCGGCCTGGATGGCCAGCCAGGCCGGGTAATGGCCCAGCCAGGCCGAGCCGCCGTAGCGCACGGCCTGCGCGCCCGCCGCCCAGGCGCGGCCGGTCAGCGGCAGCGACAGCGCCGCCGCCCCCAGCGCCACGCCCTGGATGAATCTCCGTCTTGTCTCCTGCATGTCCTTCTCCCTTTGCGTTGTTATGGTCTGGCCGCCCCAAGGCTGACGACGGTCCCGCGGGGGCAGCGTGCGCACCTCAGGCGCGCGACGCGGGGACCGCCTTGATTCACCGATTTCACCCACCGCGATACGCGCGTCATCGGGATCGCGCGGAGCCGGCTTTTTCAGTCAGTAGTGATGCCCTCTTGAGGGGCCGCCCAGATGGGCGGCGCACAACGCTTCAGATGTGGGCCCTGCCTTTCAACACAAGCGCATCTGCCGTCCCAGCCACGGCAGCCGCGCGTTGATCTGCGGAAAGATCTCCGTCTCCAGCGCGGTTCGGCTGTACTGCCAGAACGCGTCCGCCATCTCCTCGAACTCGCCCTGGCGCGACACCTGGTGCAGCGTGCGCGCCAGGCCCGGTCCCGGCAGCGGCAGCACCGCCACCTGGTCCAGCCACGAACGCCCCTGCAACAGGCACAGCGGCGTGGTCAGCGCCCAGCCCAGATTGGCCGCGATCATCGCCATCACCACGTCGCTGGTATCGATTTCCAGGAACGGCGGCGCGGTCACGTTGGCGCGGCGCATATGGCGCTCGATCATGGCGCCGAAATGCGAGCGGCGGCTGAAACGGATGAACGGCGCCGCCTGCGCCAGCTGCCGCAGATCCATGCGCGCGAATTCGTCCGCGCGCGCCGTCGGCGCCACCAGCACGAAGGGCTCGTTCAGGATCGCGCGGCGCGCCAGTCCATCCACATCCTCCAGCGCGTCCGTGGTGACGATGATGTCCACCTGCCTGTTCAGCAGCGCCTGCGCATGGCCGTAGGCCAGCCCCGACCACACCAGCACCTGGCTCGCGCTCTGCGTCAGCCGCTTGACGATGGCCGGCCCGGTCGTGGCCGCGAAGGAATCGATCATGCCGATGCGGATCGCCGGCCGGTTCATCAGGTCGGCCTCGCGCACCTGCGCGATCAGCCGGTCCACGTCATCGACGATCTGCCGCGACTGCCGCTGCAACGTCACGCCCGCCGGCGTCAGCCGGTACGGCCGGCGCGTGCGGTCCAGCACGCGCATGCCCAGCGTGGTCTCGATCTGCGAAATCGTCTGCGACACCGCCGACTGCGTCACGCCCAGCGCCTCGGCCGCCGCCGACAGGCTGTCGGCACCGGCCACCGCCGCGAAAATACGCAGCATGCGGATATCGAGTCCGGAATCGTTTTTCAGCGCGCCCATGGTGTCTCCTATGAGAAATGCTAAGAATGCCTATCTTTGTGGTCAAAAATATCGGCTTGTTTAAGCAAATCTAATAGTTGGCATTAGGGCGTGTGAAGTGGGCGGATGGCGGAGTGACCGCGAGCCGGTGGGAAAAGAGGGGGGAATTTGCCGACGCCCGCAGGCTCGCGGGCTGGCCTTGGCCGTTGAACCGCGCGTGTTCGGGCCGGGGAAAATCCGGCGATCAGCGACGGGTCACACTGCCGCCAGCCGCTCGACCGTGTCGGGGAATTTCTCGACCAGGCGGATCAGCAGCGCGGCCTGGGCTTTCGGCTTGGCGCGGGCTTGAGCTCCACCTCGTGCGTGCGCAGCGTGTGCTTGCCCGCGCGCGCGTTCGACATCGCGTCGAAACCTTCGGCGATTTCCGAGTACAGGTTGCGCTTCTTCATCGTCTGGCCTCCAGTTCGGCATGCAGCAGCGCCTGAGCGCATGCGCTTTGGTCGACGTTGAATATACGTAGGCAGCGTAGGAGCATCAACCCGCGACGCATGGCGCATCGTCTGATAATCGCTGGCCCCTGCCGGATTACGGAACCGGCCGGCGCGCACGAACGCGCGCCCGGACAGTGGCTACAACCGCGCAGCGTGATCCTGGACGAGAGGGCAACGACCTAATCGCACTGATACGTCAGCCGCGCCCGATCAAACCGGCGCGCCGCGATGTCCTCTTCGCGCATCGTCACGTAATAGGCACCCGGCTGCGGAATGCCTGCATTCGGATCCGCGCCGATCTGCAGCACCAGCCGCCATTCCTGCGCGGACGCCATCAGCTTGCGCGCCTGCTCGGTCTGCCAGACCTCGCTGGTGCCGCAATACAGGCCGTTCGCGACCAGCTGGCAGGTTTCCTGCATGCCGCTCTGTATCGTCTGCGGAAAACCGCCCAGCTGGTGGTTGTCGCGTTCTTCGCTGTCTGGCGTGCCGAACTGTTCCAGCCAGTCTTCGTAAGCGTCGCAGCTTTCCTCGTCGTCCAGATCGAAGGCGTCCCAGGACGCGTCGTCGGTCTGGATAGGCGTGTAGACGGTCTGGGCCGAGGCCGGCGCCGCGCGGAACACGCAGGTCCATTCCTCATCGGAGATCGACGACAGCGCTTGCGGAACCGATGCGCGCACCAGCGCGGCCGCCGGCGTCGCGTCCCACAACACGCGCCAGCCCACCGAGGCGGCGGGCGAGAAGGCCTCGGCCTGTTCCAGGAAGTCGTAGAACACCAGCAGCCGGCCTTCGTTCGGCAGCGCGGTGTCGAAGCCCGCATGCGTCGACAGATCGGCCAGGTTGAACTGGCCCAGGAAGGACAGCGGGAACGCCGTTTCCACCGCGTCCGCGCGCCGCCGGTATTCCTCGCTGAACAACTTGCCCTGGGCGGGCGTCATCCACGAACCCTTCTTCTTCGAATCCGCCAGCGTGCGGTCCGCATTCTGGCGATGCCCCTGCGCGCGCTGTGCCGCATCCGGATAGGCAGGCCGCGTCGGCCAGGCCATGCCCGGCGGCAGATCAGGGCTGCCGCCGATCTTGGTCGCGCCCAGGGGAATCGCGGCCTCGTCGGCGGCGGAGGTGGCCAGCACCAGCGCCGGACGCGCCTGCGCGACCAGATGAGCGACGACCGTCCCGGGCAGCTCGGTCTCGGCGAGCGACTGGCGCAGGGCGTCCAGGCTTGCGGGGAATGAGGTAGACATGTCCAGCAGGTCCTCCGGGATGGCGCGCAATGCCGTCACGGTGTCACGGCGTCTTGCCGCCGGACCGGACACTGCGCGAATCACTCAACCGCCGCGTGCAAACCAGACAAGGCAACGT
The DNA here is from genome assembly GCF_043119405.1 of Achromobacter sp. 413638. NCBI lineage: Bacteria > Pseudomonadati > Pseudomonadota > Betaproteobacteria > Burkholderiales > Alcaligenaceae > Achromobacter > Achromobacter sp. 413638. Next base: position 22,317 of record NZ_JBICCO010000024.1, on the reverse strand, counting down.
CAGGCGCAAGGGACTGCGCACGCAGCATCCCCGCGACGGGCTTCGAGTGCGAAGCCGCCATTCTACGGCGGCACCGTGACCGGGCTCTCCCGCTCGTCCCGTACCAGGCCAACCGCCACCACCAGGACGCCGGCGCGCCAACGCGCTATAACTGGCCGCTGTCCCCATTGCAGACGGACACAATTGGCAAATGGTTGTCCGACGCGAAGCGCGACGGCTCATTAAGATGGCGTCGCATATCGCGGCATGCCGCCGGCGCAACCGGCACCGGCGTCATGAACCCGCCCGCCGCATGCCTCTCAACGCAGGCCCAAGAGCAGATCCTCCATCCATGAAAACGTTAAGGAAAGCCCGCCTCACCCCCCGCGCCGCGCTGCTGCGCACCACGATGGCGGGCCTGGCCGCGTCGGCCCTGGCCGCCGCCTTCAGCCCGGCCGCCCACGCCCTGGAACCCGTCAGCAACGCGGCGCGGCAGGACGTCGCCCAGGCCGCCGCCGTCGCGCCGCCCGACGTGCGCACCGTGATGCAATCGATCTACCAGGTCGACGGCCAGGGCAAGGATTCGTATGAAGTCGCCAATGGCAGTGTCGCCACCTACTGGTACGGCCATTCCTTCGACCTGAACGGCACGCGCTACTTCACCGGCTTCACCTGGGACACCCGCGAGCGCTACGGCAAGCCCGGCGAGGACGACGCCGGCCCCGACACCCAGGTCAATCTGGCCGAAGCCACCTACACGCTGACCGGCTCCACGCCCGACAAGCCCTGGCAGTTCCGCGGCATGACAAACACCATCGGCAACTTCGGCGCCTACGAAAAGCCCGAGTTCGTCGACCCCAAGCGCAAGCCCGTCGAATACCGCACGCCGGCCGGCAAGCTGGTGCTGGCCGTGCCCACCGACGGCTTCGACAACGGCACCAGCTTCACCGGCTACGCGCTGTTCGTCTTCAACCCCGGACCGCGTGACGAGCTCAAGGACAAGGTCTGGACCTACGTGGGCAGCGTCAACACCGGCAGCGACAACAGCGCGGCCTGCGCCGACGGCGACGTCATGCCCTGCGTCAGCAGCCAGGGCGAACTGAGCTTCGCCGCGCACGGCGGCAGCGACATGCCCCGCATCAGCATCAAGGTCAGCGGAACCACCATCACCGGGCCGGGCAAGACCCGCCAGCTCGGCGCGGCCGACACTGTCACCTACCACTACGACGCGGCCGGCAAGAAGTACGCCAGCCAGTAAGCGGCATCGCCGGCGCGGCCGTTCAGTACCGCGCCGGCCGACACGCAAGACGGGATGGGCATCACCCGCGATGCCCATCCCGTCATTGCATCCACCCCGTCAAAACACCGTGCTACAGTCGGCCGTCCTTCCTGTCGCGGAGCGGAGCATGAGCCCCCAGACCCCGGTTTTCGATCCATCACGTACCGCCTTGCTGGTCATGCATTACCAGACCGACATCATGGAACTGTTCCCGTCGGTCGCCCCCGCCTTGCTCTCCAATACCCGACAGCTGTGCGACGCCGCGCGGCACGCGGGCGTGGCCGTCTACTTCGCCAAGATCCACTTCAGCCCCGGCTATCCGGAAGTCAGCCCCTTGAACAAGAACGGACAGGGCATCAAGCAGCTGGGCCTGTTCGTGCACGACCGCATCTCGCCCGAGCTGGGGCAGCGCGACGACGAGCCGCTGATCATCGCCCACCGCGCCAGCGTGTTCTACGGCACCGACCTGCAAGTGCGGCTGTCGGCGCAAGGCATCGACACGCTGATCCTGGTCGGCGTCGCATCCACCGGCGTCATGCTGTCCACCATCGCGCACGCCAGCGACGCGGACTACCGGCTATATAGCGTCAAGGACTGCTGCTACGACCCGGACGCGGTGGTGCATGAACACCTGTTCGCCACTGCCTTCGAATCGCGCACCACGGTGCTGTCGCTGGCGGACGCCCTGGCGCTGCTGCGCTGACCGCCCCTGGCCCGCGCGCACCGCAAGCCCGCCGGAGACACGCATGGAGACCATCGAAGGCCAGACCTTCCTGATGAGCTACGACAAGGGCGGTTCGCACTTTCACGACCTGCACCTGCGCGATTGCACCTTCGACAACGGCGCGCTGTCGATGGTGAAGCATTCCAAGCGCATGTCGCGCGTGCGCAACCTGCGCCTGAGCCAGTGCAGCGCCATCAACTCGATGATCAAGCCCTGCGTCTTCGAGGACGTGCTGGTCGAAGACCTGTCCACCAACCCCATCCTGCTGGTGTGGGCCTCGTTCTTTCGCCGGGTCACGCTGCGCGGCAAGATCGGCAAGATCAATCTCAACCTCGTGCCTGAGGCCTTTTGCACGGACGCCGCCATCCTCGATCAATTCGCGCAGGCGCGCGCCGCGTTCTATGCCGAGACCGACTGGGCGCTGGACATCAGCGAGGCCAAGCTGCTGGGGCTGCGTTGCGAGGGCGTGCCGCTGCACCTGATCCGGCGCGATCCGCAGACGCAGGTCATTCTGGACAAGCAGGGCCGGTATCGCGGGCAGCAGGTGCTGGACCAGGGCTTCGCGCGGGCGTTTCCCGTGACGGACAGCGTGCTGCGCGGTTTCGATGAATCGGACACGCAGTCCATGCTGCTGACCGCCTCGCTGGGCGCGCCGAAAGCGCGGCGCGAGCAAGAGCAGGGCGCGATTGCCGAGCTGCGCAAGCTGGGGTTCGTGGAAGACTGAACGTCGCGCGCCAGCTTCGAGTCCTGCACGTGACATGACACAGGATGACGGACGACAGCTGCAATATTGGCAAGCGCCGCACAGAGTAGACTGATCCCCTGTCTCCCCGATCGAGTCCCTTTCCATGCTAGTCAAAGCCATACATGCCGGCCTGGCTCAAATCATCCTGCTGGGCGACGCCCTGACCCGGCCGCGCCCGCAACAGCGCTCGGCGCAAGGCCAGGCCAAGGTCAACGCCGAAGCGGCCCAGCTGTCGCTGTATCAATTCCACGCCTGCCCGTTCTGCGTCAAGACGCGGCGCGCCATGCGCAGGCTGAACGTGCCCATCACGCTGCACGACGCCAAGCGCGATCCCGAAGCGCGCGCGCGGCTGCTGGCGGGCGGCGGCAAGGTGAAGGTGCCGTGTCTGCGCATCGACGACGCGCAAGGCACGCGCTGGATGTACGAGTCCAATGACATCATCGCCTACCTCGAACAACGCTTCGCGGGCGTGGCCTGACGGGAGTTCATGGGGCATGATGCGCCGGACTTGTCTTTACCTCGTCAGCTTGGGCGCCGCAATCGCACTGGCCGGCTGCGACGACTCGTCGCTGGACCCCGCGCCGCCGGGATCGAAACTCAACGCCGAGACCATCGCCACGCGCGACACGCCGCCTGAGTTGCAGTTCAAGGGCACGCTGGCGGGGCAGCCCGTGTATCTGCTGATGCATAAATGCAAGGTGTACAAGGTCGAACCGGGCGCGGGCGAGAACGTGAAGTGGACGCTGGTGCTGGAAGGCGACTCGTCTCTGCTGCCGACCGTCTGCGTTCAGCAATCGCTGACCGAGAGCAAGGGCGTGGTGACCGCGTTTATTGGAAGGCAGGCGTTTGGAGCGGGAGGGTGTTGCACTGGGACGCCGGAGTATCGATCCAGGGATGGGGTGAATTGGAAGCCGCGTTGAGTGTGGGCTTGCTGTTCACGGAACCCTCAGAGGCAGGCCGGCTCCTGCCACTCGGCTATTGAATCGATATCGGCGCGCTGCGTTGTGCCGAATTTTTGGCCTTCGTCAACAACGGCTGTCCGTGCTGCGAACCCACGCGAGCCAGCTTCTTCCGTCTTTGTGCTTAGCAATAAGGCAACAACATGCAGGTCATCGTGCGAGATTTTGTAGAAACCGACCGGGACGCTCTGCGCCAGTTATTTGTCGTGTCCCGCGATGCCGCTTTCTCGTGGGCTGCCATTGGCAGCCATAAGCTTGAAGACTTTGATGTGAGCACTGCAGGTGAGCGGATTCTGGTGGCAGAGCATTCATACCGTCCCATCGGCTTTGCGTCTGTATGGCAGGAAGACAGCTTCTTGCACAACCTATTTGTTCATCCACGGTTTCAGGGGCTCGGGGTAGGAAAGATGCTATTGGCAGGCTGCGACAAGTACTTTTCCAGCGCGCCGACACTGAAATGCCTCAAAGCCAATGAGCGTGCCAAGCGGTTCTATCAGTCTCAGGGGTGGCGAGTACGTAGTGAAGCCGACGGTCCGGAAGGCCCGTATTTCCTTATGGAGGCCGACCCGCGCCAGCAGGTCTAGCTCCAGTCTTCGGCTCCAAGTTTTCACCTCATGCCGCGCAGTTTTCCCCTAGCTCATCCGCGTGGGCGAATCGATTGCGAATTGTCCAAGCCGCACTACATGCGCTCTATCGAATAGACATCGATCTCGCAAGGCCATCCTCCCATATGTCCGCATCCCATGTAGCCGGACTCTGCGTGCAGGCTGCCATGGGCAATTCCAAGGACTCTTACTCGCTTCCTGTTCCATCGCGAAAGCACACGTTCATTCGGTCGGAGACTGCCCGTCCCGCCGAACGCGAGCCAGACGCTGGATGGATAGAGAGCCAGCCCAGACCCGTGGCCCAGCTCACGTTGCTCCGCTTTAGGGAAATGAGAGATCGACTGGTCTTCGAAATCGAATGTCAGCAGCCCCAAGACAGCGACTGGCTTGGTGTGAAACTCTGAAATGCGATCAACTAGCTCGTTTACAGATAATGTCTCGTAATCCATCAACAATGTCCCGGTTGCCCGCTAACAATCGTAGCTATAGGCCGTGACCTGAAAACTGGGCTCAACACGAAGCCGAAATCCGTATGGCGTGGGGCGACTATTGTCGTACCGACCAGCAAACAAGTTCGCTGCCGCGAACTCGATATGTTTCCCCCGCTTGTCGTCCACGATCCGCGCGCCCGGACAATCCAGAAGATTCAGATGTATGACTGGCTCGCTGACACCATGGCAGCGCAGCGCCAGGTCAACGTCACCCTGCATCGGCCAGATGGTCAGGGTCAGATGCAATGGGCCTTGATCCAACGTGTAGCGATACGAAATGGCGTGGTCCTCTTCGACAGGGACTACGCCAAGTACATCGAGAAAATCGAGAGGTTCCCACGTAAAGGCTGACATGCGGAATGTGGTCGCGTTGTGGCGGCTAGGGCAATTGCATGGCCGGAAAACAGATCGTTGCGGCTAACGCAGCGCCGCCACATCGACGGTTCTCGCCTCGCAAGCCTGCACCAGTTCGGGATCATGGCTGGCAAACAACACGACGCGATCCCTGCCCCACGCCATGAATAGCTCGGCCAACACCGCGCGACCCCGAGCATCGAAACCATTGCTAGGTCCATCCGCAATCACCACCGCCGGATCCCCCAACGCCGCTGCCGTCACAAACACCTTCCGCCTAGTCCCCGTCGACATCTGCTCAAAGCGCTTGTCCAGATGCGGCTCCAGCCCCAAGTCATAGGCCAGCTCCAACGTGGCCTCATCCAGCGCCACGTTCTTCTCCGCCGCCACCCTCTCCAGCAATCCGCGCCCCGTCATCTCGGGAAACAGCAAGCAGTTATCCGGCACATAAGCCAGACGCCCCTTGGCCTGCGCCGGCGCATGGAGCATCGAGTGACCGTCGATCCACACATCCCCGCTATCCGGCGCGATCACGCCCGCGATGATGTTCAGCAGGCTGGATTTGCCGGTGCTGTCTTCTTCGCATAGCGCCACGCAGCCGGGCGTGAAGGTATGGGTCAGGCCCTGGAAGACGAGGTAGTCGCCGTAGCGTTTGCTGAGATTGTCGATTCGTAGCATGTGAGGGAGTTTATGCAGGAACACCAGAGGCGAAAGCAGAGAGACTCGCCTCCGTGAAGGATCGGGTCAAGGAGCAGCTCAAAATCAGACCAATTCAGCTCATTAAAGCTCAGAAATGGCTTTTTCTTGAGCTGATTACTGCTAAATTGAGCTGATTCGACTTGGCTTGATCACATCATGACCGTTCGCGAAGACATACTCCAGATACTCCGCGCCCGCCAATGGGAAGCGCGTCCGTGGCTGAGTTCCAGCGAACTGGCCGACAACATCGACACCAGCTGGTCCACCGTGAAACGTCAACTGGACGTCCTGCTCAAAGCCGGCATGGTGATACGCGAAGGGCGCGGCCGAGCCACGCGCTACAAGATCGCGGACCCGGCGGCTATCTGGACGTTTCCGACGCCCGACAATGCGACTCGGCTGGCTGAACCGGCGCCCATTGCCAACAGGATAATCTGGTCAGAGCAGGGATTGGCATTGCTGGCCCATCTCCGGCAACCGCTGGCATCGCGCACGCCGGTAGGCTATCAGCGCAGCTTCGTGGACGATTACGTTCCGAACCAGAGTTCCCTGTTGCCGCCCGCTCTGGCTCAGGCCTTGGCCGACGAAGGGCGCATGCAGGGCCAGCAACCTGCCGGCACGTATGCGCGCCGCGTGCTGGAACCGCTGTTGCTTGACCTATCCTGGTCATCCTCACGGTTGGAAGGCAACCGGTATTCGCTGTTGGCCACGCAAGAGCTCTTCAAGCGCGGCACGGCAGACAATGACCTGGACGCGATCATGCTGCTCAATCACAAGGCCGCCATCGAGTTCATGGTCGATGCCGTGCCCCTGCACGGCCTGACCTCTGCTGTCATTGGCAATCTGCACACGCTCCTGATGGAGCATCTGTTGGCTCACACCGACGGTCTGGGTCATGTCCGCCGTACCGTGGTCAACATCCGCGACACGACCTACATCCCTATCCAGGCGCCTGCGCTGCTGCAGGAAATGCTCGATCACATCGTGGAAAAAGCGCGGCTGATCAAGAATCCCGTGGAAGCGGCGTTCTTTCTCTGGGTGAACCTTGCTTACCTGCAACCCTTCGAGGACGGCAACAAGCGCACCAGCCGCTTGTCGGCCAACATTCCGCTGATGCTCTACAACTGCGCGCCGCTGTCCTTCCTGGACGTGGAGGCGCAGGACTACGCCTACGCCATGATGGGCGTCTACGAGCGCGGCGATGTCGCGCTCGCGGTGGATCTGTTCACCTGGTCTTATCGGCGCTCAATTCGTAAATACACCGTCCAGCTCGATGCGGCGGGCGTGCCGGATCCCGTTCGGCTGCGGTTTCGAGAGAAACTGAATGAAGCGATCAGCCGGGTAGTGCGTGCACGGCAGACCGCCGATGCGGCAGTGGCGGCGCTGGCCTTGCCTGAAGACGATGCGCGCGTGTTTCGTCCGATGTTGGCGGAAGAGTTGCGGGTGCTGGATCTGTACAACTGCGCGCGGTATCGATTGGCGATGGAGCAGGTGCAGGAATGGATCGAGGCGGGGCGACCGCAGTAACGTTCATTTTCGTCATACCGCGCAGCCGGAAAAGGCCAGCCTTGTTGTTCACTACCTTCCTGTCATGCCATAGCAGTTGACGACAAAGCGCCGGACAGTGCATGGAAATTTGCCGCCTTTTTTTTCGCCAGGCATTTCCTTTTCAAGCCATTGAAACTCAAGAACTTTCAATAGATTGACTCACGAATTCCACAAAAATTCTGCCGCTTTTTTTGCCGGTTTCTCTCACCCATTCATTCGGTTCACGTCCGACATGCAGCCGCGTTCAGGAACAGAATCCAGTCACCCAAAAACAAGGGCCGCGAATTCATCGCGGCCCTTGTCCATACTACTCAGGAATCAACGCAGCAGCGCCTTACTTACGCACCTGCGCAATCAACCCATCCAGCTGCGCCAGCATCGTATCAATCTCCTCAGCCGTCACATTCAACGCCGGCATGAAGCGCAGCAGATTCCCACGCGGCGCATTCAGCAGCAAGCCATTCGGCGACAACTTGCGCGCCGCCTCGACAATCGCCGGACCATCATCGCGATCCATCACCAGCGCGCGCAGCAGACCCATGCCGCGCTCACCCTGCATGCCGTACTTCGCCGACAGCGCCAGCAGGCCTTCCGACAGCTGCTTGGCACGCGCATTGACCGATTCCATGAAGCCCGGCGCGGCCAGCGCATCGAACACCGCGACGCCAACAGCCGCCATCAGCGGGTTGCCGTTATACGTGCCGCCCTGGTCGCCGTGCGAGAACACGCACACTTCCTGGCGCGCCAGCAGGGCGGCCAGCGGCACGCCACCGCCGATGCCCTTGGCCAGCGTCATGATGTCCGGCACCACGTCCGATTGCTGGTAGGCGAACATCGTGCCGGTGCGGCCCATGCCGGTCTGCACTTCGTCGACGATGAAGAGCAGCTTGTGCTCGTCGGCCAGCTTGCGCAGGCCCTGCATGAATTCCTTGGTGGCGGGGATGACGCCGGCCTCGCCCTGCACCGGCTCCAGCATGATGGCGACGGTCTGGTCGTCGATCAACTTGCGCACCGATTCCAGGTCGTTGATCTCGGCCTTGGGGAAGCCTTCGACCTGCGGGGCGAACATCTTGTCCCAGCCCGGCTTGCCCGACGCGGACATGGTCGCCAGCGTGCGGCCATGGAAGCCGTGGTTCATGGTGATGATCTTGTAGGCGCCCTTCTTGTTGACCTGGCCCCACTTGCGCGCCAGCTTGATGGCGCCTTCGTTGGCTTCGCCGCCGCTGTTGGCGAAGAAGACGCGGTCGAAGACCGACGCGCTGGTCAGGCGGGAGGCCAGCTCGATGGACGGCAGGTTGTAGAACGCCGGCGACGGGTTCATCAGCAGCTTGGACTGGTCCAGCAGGGCCTTCTGCATTTCCGGGGCGCTGTGGCCCAGGGTGTTGACGGCCCAGCCCTGGACGAAGTCCAGGTATCGCTTGCCCGCGTGATCCTCCAGCCAGGATCCCTGGCCTCGCACGAACACGAGGTCCGGGCGGGCGGTGATCTCCATGAGGGCGTTGACGTTGAACTGGCTGAATTCCATGGCGGTTCCTGCGGAATGAGGGTACAGGGTTGAAAGACGGGGAAACGCTAAATCGCGAATTTAGCACCGGCGGGGGGATGCTATCGTGACGCACCCCCTGCCGATCCGCCCCAGGCCGCCTCAAAAAGGCCGGCGACGCGGGCGCTCTATTTTATGCAACAGGCGCTACCCCGCGCGCAGACCTTCATCGCTTTTTACTGACCAATCATGAAACGTATTCTTTCCAGCCTCGCGGCTGGCCTGGCGCTGGCGGCCGCCGGCGCCCCGGCGCATGCCGAGTATCCCGACCGTCCCCTGCGCCTGATCGTGCCGTTCCCACCGGGGCAGGCGACCGACATCTTCGCCCGCGCGCTGGCCGAAAAGCTGGGCTCGGCGGTGAAGCAGCCGGTGGTGGTTGAAAACAGGGCCGGAGCCGGCAGCAATATCGGCATGGAGCAGGCAGCGCGCTCGGCGCCCGACGGCTACACGCTTGTGATCGCGGGCAGCGCGGCGGCGGTGAACCAGACGCTGTACAAGACCGTGAACTACAAGCTGCCGGACGATTTCGCGCCGGTGTCGGGCGTGTTCTCGGTGCCGCTGATGTTCCTGGCCACGCCGGCCTCGGGCATCCACTCGCTCAAGCAGCTGGTGGAGCAGGCGCGCGCCAAGCCGGGCGACCTGGCCTATGCCAGCGCGGGCATCGGCGGCACGCAGCACCTGTCGGCCGAGATGTTCAAGGCGGCGGCCCAGATCGACATCCGCCACATCCCGTACAAGGGCAGCGGCCCGGCGCAGGCGGATTTCCTGGGGCACCAGGTGCCGCTGATGGTGGACTCGGTGACCGCCGGCCTGCCGCATGTGCAGAACAAGAAGGCGGTGGCGCTGGCGGTGACGACGGCCAAGCGGCTGCCGCAGCTGCCCGACGTGCCGACGGTGGCCGAGTCCGGCTATCCGGGTTTCGAGGCGATCGGCTGGGCGGCGGTGCTGGCGCCTCGCGGCACGCCGCCGGAGGTGACGAACTATCTGAGCCAGCAGATCGGCCGCGTGCTGGGCACGCCCGAGATGCAGAAGTTCTTCCGCGACCGCGGCGCCGAGCCGATGCCGATGACGCCCGAGGCGACCGGCAGCTTCATCAGCGGCGAAGTGAAGAAGTGGGGCGAGGCGGTGAAGCAGTCGGGCGCGCAGGTCGACTGAACGCTGGCATCGTCTTGCAAACGGGCTGTCGCCGCGTTGCGGGACGGCCCGTTGCTTTATGGCCTCGCCATGCTCAGTGCAGGGCGTTCACATCGGGCCTGCCCGGATCGCCAGGCCGGCGGGGCTGGTCCGGGTTGTGCGGTTGCCGGGGATCTCCCGGTTGCCCCGGCTGGCCAGGCTCGCCGGGCTGCCCCGGTTGGTTAGGCTTGCCGGGCACTTCCGGCGGCACGCGGCCCGGTTGATTGTCGTCCTGCCCGGGTTTGCCTGGCTGCTGCTGCTGACCGGGGGCTTGCTTGGCCGGCGCGTCGCCGGGCGGATGAGTCGTGTTCATGGTGGTCTCCTGAAAATTCGCGCAAGGCGATACAGATGAGGGGCACGCATAACGAGCGCAGGACCACGATAGAAGCAGCTCGTAACCGCGCACAGAGCTCGCGGGACGAATTTATCTAGTACTTTCTTCCTACCTCCGGGCCGCGCCGCGCGGCCCGCCTCGCGCATCAGGGAGACAGGATGAAGAAGACCGCCACGGCGTTCACGACGGAACGCCGCCATCTGCTGGAGATCATCGACGGCCTGATCGAGGGCATCATCCTGCTGGACAACAACCGGCATATCGCCTGGGCCAACGACACGGCGCTGGCCATGCACGGCGCGGCGGACCTGGCGGGGCTGGGCGGCACGGCGGCCGGCTATCGCAAGGCGTACACGCTGCGCTACCGCAACAACCGCAAGCTGGACGCGGCGCAGTACCCGATGGATCGGGCGCTGGCGGGCGAGGCCTTCAAGGACATGGTGGTGGAAGTGTGCAGCCGGCGCGATCCGGATTTCCGCCGCATGCACCAGGTGCGCAACCTGGTGCTGAACGATGCGCAGGGCGCGGTGGAAGGCATGGTGCTGGTGGTGCTGGACGTGACCGAGCGCTACAGCGCGGAAGAACGATTCGAGCGCACCTTCAACGCCAATCCCGCGCCGGCGGTGATCTGCTCGCTGGCGGACCTGCGCCATGTGAAGGTCAACCAGGGCTTCCTGGAAATGACGGGTTACGCACGCCAGGACGTGCTGGACAAGACCGTGCGCGAACTCGACGTGCTGGGCGACACGCCGCAGCGCGAGGATGCGCTGCAACGGCTGGCCGAAGGCCGCACGATTCCGCAGACGGAGTCCTGCATCGCGGTGCAGGGCGGCAGCAAGCTGGTGGTGGTGGCGGGCCAGCCCATCGAGGTGGCCGAGCAGCCCTGCATGCTGTTCACCTTCAACGACCTGGAGCCGCGCCGCAAGGCCGAGACGGCGCTGCGCCACAGCGAACAGCGCTTCGCCACGGCGTTCCGGCTGGCGCCGGTGCCGATGACGCTTAGCACGGCGGAAGGCGAGCTGCTGGAGGTCAACGACGCCTTCGTCGCCACCACCGGCTACGACGCCGCGACGCTGTCGCGCGACGAGGACGCGCTGGCGCGGCTGTGGACCGATCCGCGCGCCTACGACCGCGCCATGGCCTCGCTGGAGCAGGGCGCCAGCGTGCGCAGCCTGGAAATGGCGCTGCGCACGCGCGAGGGCGCGCTGCTGGACTGCCTGCTGTCGGCCGCGCCGGTGAAGATCCAGGACCTGCCCTGCGTGCTGGGCGCGATCCAGGACATCACCGAGCGCAAGCGCAACGAACTGGAGCTGATGGAGGCCATCGAGACGGTGATGCAGGACACCTCCTGGTTCAGCCGCACCGTGATCGAGAAGCTGGCGCAGATCCGCGCGCCCGGCGCGCCGCAGTCGCAGGGCGAGCTGGCCGACCTGACGCGGCGCGAGCGCGAGATCCTGGGCCTGATCTGCGACGGCCACACCGACGCCGAGATCGCGGCCACGCTGCACCTGTCGCGCAACACGGTGCGCAATCATGTGGCGGCGCTGTACGGCAAGCTGGACGTGCACCGGCGCAGCGCCGCCATCATCTGGGCGCGCCAGCGCGGCATCGTGGGCTACGAGAAACCGCCGCGCAAGCGCGCGGGGAAGTAGGCGCGGCGCGGGCAGGCTGCTCGGGCGCCATCCATCAAACAAGTAGAAAAGTACCAGTCGATCTGGTGCGTGCGTTTCTTACGCGCGCGCGCCGCCATTCCTATATTGGGTTCGTCCGCGGCCACGGCCTGCAAGCCGCCCGGCGCGCGATTTCCCCGCAACTGGAACCCAAGGAGCAACCCCATGGACAACGACCGCATCAAAGGCGCCGCCAAGGAAGTGAAGGGCGCGATCAAGGAAACGGCCGGCAAGCTGACCGGCAACCGCCAGACGGAAATCGAAGGCAAGGCCGAGAAGGCCGTCGGCAAGGTGCAGCGCAATGTCGGCGAGGCCAAGGACAAGGTCCGCGACGCGCTGGACAAGAAGTAGGAAGGACGCGCGCCAGCCCGTTCTCGTTCTTCGCACTGACAGGAGTTCACCGATCATGAAGCACTACCGAAACGCCGCCCTGGGCCTGGCCCTGGCGCTGGGCGCCGCGCTGGCGCCGGTCCATGCGCAAGGCACCGCCATGTCCCAGGACCAAATCGACGCGCGCTACGACGCCGCCAAGAAGCAATGCGACGCCCGCAGCGGCGACTCCAAGGATCTTTGCCTGAAACAGGCGCGCGCCGACAAGGACGTGGCCGAGGCGCAGGCCAAGGCCGGCAAGCAGAAGGCCGAGGCCAACCACGACGCGGCCAAGGCGCGCCAGGACGCGGACTACGACGTGGCCAAGAAGAAGTGCACAGCCATGTCCGGCGATGCCAAGGACGCCTGCCTGGCCGAAGCCAAGACGCGCTACGGCAAGTAAGGCATCGGCACATGAACGCAACAAGGAGAACCGCAATGGCGCAACGGATCTGGATCGTGCTGGTCATGGCCGTGGCCGGCATGACGGCGGGCTGCAACACGGTCGAAGGTGCCGGCAAAGACATCGAACGTGGCGGGGAGAAGATCCAACAGCAGGCACGCTGATCGCCCCGTAGCAACCTGGCCTTGCCGCCGGCGCGCCTTGTGCGCGCCGGCGTTTTTTTCGGCGGCCGCGCCTGTCGCCGGGCATCCCCCGCGAATCCGCGCAGGCGCGCACATCACGACACGCCCCGCGCGCCACGCCTACCGGCTTCCCGCCATGGCGCGCCTGCGCCCGACCACTTTAAGAAAATTCCTACTCACAAGTCCGGCCCGCATCGCAAGAATGCAGCAATGAATACCCGAATGCCGGCAGGACCACGGATTTTCTCGCTCGACACAGAGACGCCGCACCCACTCATGGCGCCACTGCCCTCAAGTCCGCTCCTTCCGGGCGAACCGTAACTCGCGGGTTGCGGCAAGCCATGGTCGCGCCAGCGGCCACCCGCCCGCCCCCATCCCGGCCTCTCGTTTCAACCGCGCGCTGTCCGCTCGCGCATTTCGCGTTCCCGCCCGCTCGGCGGCATCCGCATGACCTCCTGATTGTCAGGCATTGCAAGGTATCGGACCGGGCTGATTTCCTCGTGGCGCCGCAATCGCGAGACTCAAGCCAGGTGAGCAACGCGAAGCTTGTGGAGCGCCGCCCATTTCGCAACCAGGAGAATCCTCATGAAGCCCGGCAAACACCTGCTGCTCCCCGTCTTTTATTTGCTGGCCGCCAGCGCGGCGTGGGCGGACGATTGCAGCGTTGCGGGAAATGCGCTGTCCTGCGCGCCTGACGGAACCTACAACCCGGCGGACCATGGCGGCAAGGGCATGCAGGACTATGCATCCGTCTCGCTGGAAACCACGGCCGCCAACCGCCACGGCTACGCGCAGTACTCGGGTCAGGTCCAATTCAACGATCTCGCGGTCACCACGTCCGGCAGCAGCGCGGACGGCATCCGGCTCATGAACTGGGGCCCGACGGTCAGCTTCGACAATCTGACGGTCACCACCACGGGCCTGAGCGCGGACGGCATCAACCTGGGCCGGGACAATTCCGCGGGACGCGTCACGGTGAACAAGAAGGCGACCATCAACGTGGCCCAGGGCATGGGCGCCCGCGCCTCGTCCGCCGCGCCCGGCTATGGGGACGGCGCGCACATCATCACGTTCAACGGCAGTTCGGAAATCCGCACGCAAGGCGACGGTTCCTTCAATGGCGGCCACGCGGTGTACGCGGGCGTGGACGCCGGCTGCGGCGCCGGGCTATTCCAGTGCAAGTCGATGGGCGCCGCCGAAGTGCGGCTGCTGGGCGGCGCGAACGATGTCCACCAGATCGCCACCACCGGAAACCAGGCGAACGCCGTCTACGCGGCGGGACGCGGCTTCATCCAGGCGGGCAACCTGGACATCGAAACCTCGGGCGCGGCCGCGCACGGCATCGCCGCGCGGCGGCTGCCGGGTCTTTACTACAACGGGCTCGCCGACATCGGCGGACAGGACTACGCAGGCAGCGTCGAGCTGACGGGAAACGTGTCGGTCCGTACTTCCGGCGCGGGCGCGTATGCGTTCTACGCGGACAGCTACAGCGCCGCCTCGGGGCAGGACTCGCAGGGAACGGTCGCCGCCATTCGCTCATATGACAGCGCGACGGGCTTGCCCGTCATCGACAAGGTCTACCGTGTGACGGGCGACATGCTCGCCACCCGCTCCGGCGTGATCGACCTGCGCATGGGCAATGCCAGCCGCTACACGGGCGCCACGACCATTACCGACAACGGCGTGCTGAACCTGGCCATCGCCGGCGGCGACAGCGTCTGGCGCATGACGCGGGACTCGAGCCTGAGCGCCGTGACGCTGTCATCCGGCGCCACGCTGGCGCTGGCCGATGCGGCCGCGCCCGTCAACGCGCTCACCCTGCGCGGCACGGTGCTGAACCAGGGCGGCCTGATTGACCTGGCGGGCGGGCGCGGCACGGCGGGCAACCGCCTGACCATCATCGGCGACTACGCCGGCCAGGCAGGCACGGTCTTGCTGCGCACCGTGTTGGGCGGCGATGATTCGCTCACCGACCGCCTCGTGATCGACGGCGGCGCGGCCACCGGCGACACGGGCCTGCTTATCCTCAATACAGGCGGCGCGGGCGCACAGACCCAGCAGGGCATACGCGTGGTGCAGGCCATCAACGGCGCGCGCACCGCCGCCGACGCCTTTCATCTGGACACAGGGTCCACGGGCTATCGCGCCGGCACCGGCACGCTGGCCGCCGGCGGATACGACTACAGCCTGGTGCGCGGCGGCAGCGGCGGCGTCGAGTCCGACTGGTATCTGACTTCGCAGGCCACGCCGCAGCCGCCTGTACAGCCTCCCGTTCAACCGCCGGTCCAGCCCCCCGTGCAACCGCCGGTCCAGCCCCCCACGCATACGGATCCGCCCGAGGCCGGCGACAGGAACGTGTCTCCCGAAAGCGGCGCGTATGCCGCCAACCAACGGGCCGGCATGACGCTGTTCTCGCACAGCCTGCACGATCGCCAGCCGGTGCCGGTCGACGCGAACGCGTCGGACCATCGACGCATGCTCTGGACCCGCGCGGTCGGTCGCCGCGATCACGGTCTGCGCATGGCCGAAGGCCGGGTTTCCATCGACAGCGACAGCTACGTGATGCAGATAGGCGGCGACCTGCTGCACGCGCAGGCGGGCCATGACGGCGCGGTCCGCGTCGGCCTGATGGCCGGCTACGGCGAAGCCCGCGCCGACTCCGTGTCCACGTTGATCCGTCCCGACGGCGCGGTCCGCGCCCGGGCGCGCGGCAGGACGTCCGGCTACGCCGGCGGCCTGTATGGCACCTACCATGCCGACGAAGCCAGCCGGCTGGGCGCCTATGCGGATGCCTGGATCCAGTTCGGCCGTTATGACAACCGGGTCGGCAGCGACCTGGGTACCGCCCGCTATGCATCGCGCGTCTGGTCCGCGTCGCTGGAAGGCGGCTACGCGGTCAAGCCGTTCGCGCCTGACAGCGCGCTGGCCAACCTGGTGATCGAGCCACACGCCCAGATCATCCACGCCCGCTACCGCGCCAACGACGCCACATTGCAGGACACCCGCATGCGCAGCGGCCGCAACCGCGCGACGCTGCTGCGCGGCGGCGTGCGCCTGTACCCCGGGCTCGCGGCCGACAAGAATCCTGGCGCGATCCGCCCCTTTGTCGAGGCCAACTGGCTGCGCCGCGACGCGGCGCCGTCCGTCCGGATGGACGACAACACACTGGCCACCGCCGCGTCACGCAACGCGCTCGAACTCAAGCTGGGCATGGACGCCCAAGTGACCCGGCGCACGCAAGTGTCGGCCCAGCTCATCGGACAGTTCGGCGGAGGCGAGCGCGGCTATGGCGGCATGCTCAATCTTTCCCATGCCTGGTGACAGGCATCGCGGGCAGGCGCGCGGGCCGCGCCCTCAGCGCGAATACCCGCGCGCCGAAATCTCCCAGATATCCTCCACCACGCCGTCCCGGAACACCACCAGCCCGTCATGCAGGTTGAAGGTCGGATCGACGTGCGCCGGCACCAGCCGCAGCACCGCGCCCAGCTCCGGCGCTGCGGCGCCGGGCTCGACGCGCACCACGCTGTGCTCGTCGTTGATGGCGGTGCAGGTCAGGCCGGGCTCGCCGTAAACGGCGGGCGGGCCGCATTCGGCGGAGGCGGACTTCAGGCCGGCGTCGAGCACGGCGCGATCGGGCGCGGGCGTGCTCATCACGGTGGACAGCAGGAACAGACTGTGCTGGAACGTCAGCGGTCCGCCCCATTCGTTGGCGCCGTAGTCGCCGTCCATGAAGGCGTAGGAACCGGCCTGCAGCTCGGTGTAGACGCCGCTGGCGGCATCGAACTCGACGCTGCCGGTGCCGCCGCCGGTGATGGTGTCGCAGGCGATGCCGCTTTCGCGCAGCAGCTGGGCATAGGACGCGGCGATGCGCGCGGCGTCGCGGCAGATGCGGGCGCGTTCCTCGCGGCCGCGGGCGTGCTGGACCGAGCCGTGATAGGCCTGCAGGCCGGCGAAGTTGACGCCCG
This sequence comes from Achromobacter sp. 413638, assembly GCF_043119405.1. Classification (NCBI taxonomy): domain Bacteria; kingdom Pseudomonadati; phylum Pseudomonadota; class Betaproteobacteria; order Burkholderiales; family Alcaligenaceae; genus Achromobacter; species Achromobacter sp. 413638. Next base: position 5,295 of record NZ_JBICCO010000024.1, on the reverse strand, counting down.
GCAGGTCGCGCGCCTGCTGCGCCAGGGCCAGCACGGTGGCCTCGTCGGACGCGCCGCAGCGGCCCTGGCCCACGTCGATCTCGACCAGCACATCGACCTCGACGCCGGCGCCGGCCATGGTCCGCGAGATCTGCGCCAGGTTGGCGGCGTTGTCGACGCAGACGCTGATGCGCGCGGCGCGCGCCAGCTGGGCCAGCAGCGCCAGCTTGGCCGGGCCCACCACCTCGTTGCTGATGTGGATGTCGCGCACGCCGGCGGCGACAAAGGGCAGGGCCTCGCTGACCTTCTGACAGCAGATGCCGCGTGCGCCCAGCGCCAGCTGGCGCAGCGCGACCTGGGGACACTTGTGGGCCTTGGCGTGGGGCCGCAGCGCCACGCCGTGGCGGTCGGCCCAGGCCTGCATGACGCGCAGGTTGGCTTCGAAGGCCGCCAGGTCCAGCGCCAGGCTGGGCGTGTCGACGCGCGCCAGCGGATCGCCGGGCTGGGCGGCGGGAGGCAGCGCTATGCCGCGTATGACTTCCTGGGACATCGGGATGGCTCCGTTTTTTCGTTCGAACATTCAACAATCAGGCGGCTGACGACTGCGGGCGATGCGTGGGGAAAAGCGGCAGGGCGGCATGCCGGCGATACAGGCACGAACACGCGGCTCGTCATAACCAAAGCGCGCCTGTCCATAACCAAACCGCGAGCCTACCCCCAGGTAAACCATAGCCCCGCGGCCATTGGCGGGGCGGGGACAGCATGACAGAATTTCATCACAACAAACGCCCCCGCGCTTGCCTGTTCATCAGGCCTGACAAAAGGGGCTTTTCCGCTTCGGGCCATGGCGCGCGGCGGAAAGATATCAAGGGGAACGGACGGCCCGCGCGACGGAGATGACGCAAGGGCCCTGTGCCGACATGCCGCCCTCGGGCTCCGCCCCAAGGCGCAGCGCGGCATGCAGGCATCGTCCTTGCCGGCGGCGTGGCCGCGGCAAGGAATACCGACTCAGAGCACACACAGAACCGGAGAAGCTCGCATGAAACTCAAGAAGTGGATCACCACCCTGACCCTCGCCGCGGCCGCCGTCGGCGTCGCCGGCGCCGCGCAGGCGCAACAGTTCTTCCGTATCGGCACCGGCGGCACCGCCGGCACCTACTACCCGGTAGGCGGCATCATCGCCAACGCGGTGTCGCAGCCGGGCAAGCTGATCGCCACGGCGGTCGCGTCCAATGGCTCGGTGGCCAACATCAACGGCATCCTGGGCGGCTCGTTCGAGGCCGGTTTCACGCAGTCGGACGTGGCGTTCTGGGCCTATAGCGGCACCGGCACCTTCGACGGCAAGCCCAAGGCCCAGGATCTGCGCCTGATAGCCACCCTGTATCCGGAAAGCATCCACCTGGTGGCGCGCAAGGGCTCGGGCATCAAGAGCGTGGCCGACCTGAAGGGCAAGCGCGTGTCGATGGACGAGCCCGGCTCGGGCACGCTGGTCGACGTGCGCCTGATCCTGGGCGCCTACGGCATGACCGACAAGGACATCAAGGCCGAGTACCTGAAGCCCAACCAGGCCGGCGACAAGCTCAAGGACGGCGGCCTGGACGCGTTCTTCTTCGTCGGCGGCGCGCCGGCCGGCGCCATCGCCGAGCTGGCCTCCAGCGGCGCGGGCATCGAGATCGTGTCGCTGGTCGGCCCCGAGATCGACGCGCTGCGCGCCAAGCAGGAATTCTTCACGCCCGACACCATCGCCGCCAACACCTACCAGAACGTGGGCGAGGTCAAGACCATTTCCGTCAACGCGCAGCTGGTGAGCTCGGCCAAGGTGCCGGAGGCCGTGGTCTATGAAGTGACCAAGGCGCTGTACAGCGACGCCACCCGCAAGACGCTGGACAACGGCCACGCCAAGGGCAAGCTGATCACGCGCGACAACGCGATCAAGGGCGCGGGCATTCCGTTCCATCCGGGCGCCGAGAAGTTCTACAAGGAAATCGGCCTGCTGAAATAGGCCACCCCCGAGGCGCCTGTGGCGCCTCCCCCTCAAGGGGGCCCGCTGGCGGACCGGCGGAGCCGGATCCGCTGCGGTGCGATCGGGGAGCGCCGGAGGCTTGCGTCGGGTATGCCGCGAGGCTCAATCGATTGGCTGCCCGCATAGGGCCCGGAGCTTGGCGCGCCAATGCAGGATCCGAAGCAGCAGACCAAGTGGCAAGCCAGTAGGTACACATCAGCAAGCACACATGCCAGCCACGCGGGCATGTCCGGCGCGGTATGCGTCGCATGGGCAGGGCCGCCGCGAGCGGCCCTGTTTGTGGAATCACCCAGAGAAATACGGCTATGGAAATAGACCACGATAAGACCCAGCAGCTGGCGGAAAAGTACGATTCGGAAATCCGCTTCCGGCCGCTGGACAAGACCGCCACCTGGATCGTCTCCGGGCTGCTGGTGGCGCTATCCCTCTTTCATTACTACACCGCCGGCTTCGGACTGTTGCGCGAGGCGACGCATCGCGGCGTGCACCTGGCCTTCGTGCTGAGCCTGATCTTCCTGGTGTTCGGCTTCTCGAAGTCGCACTACCAGCGCCAGCCCAAGTCCACCTGGTTCGCCCCCGGCGGCGTGCCGCTGTACGACTGGGCCATGGCGATCGCGCTGGCGCTGTCGGTGCTGTACATCCCCTACATCTTCGAGGACCTGGCGTTCCGCGTGGGCAATCCCTTGCCGGTGGACGTGCTGATGGGCTCGATCCTGCTGGTGGGCCTGCTGGAAGCCACGCGCCGCGCCATGGGCTGGCCGCTGCCCATCATCGCGCTGGTGTTCATGGCCTATGCCATGTTCGGGCCGTACTTCCCAGGCCTGCTCAAGCACGCGGGCAATACCTGGCCGCAGATCGTCAACCACATGTACCTGACCAGCCAGGGCGTGTACGGCGTGGCGGTGGGCGTGGTGGCGACCTACGTGTTCCACTTCGTGCTGTTCGGCGTGCTGGCCACGCGCATCGGCCTGGGCCAGCTGTTCCTGGACGTGGCCTCGACCATCGCCGGCCGCTACGCGGGCGGCCCGGCCAAGGTGTCGGTGTTCGGCTCGGCCATGTTCGGCATGCTGTCGGGCTCGTCGGTGGCCAACGCGGTCACGGTGGGCTCGCTGACCATCCCGGCCATGATCCGCATCGGCTATCCGAGGCACTTCGCCGCCGGCGTCGAGGCCGCCAGCAGCACGGGCGGGCAGATCACGCCGCCCATCATGGGCGCGGCCGCATTCCTGATGATCGAGTTCCTGGGCATCCCATACCAGCAGATCGCCATCGCCGGCATCTTCCCGGCCTTCCTGTACTTCTTCGGCATGTTCATGCAGGTCCACTTCGAGGCCAAGCGCGAAGGGTTGCGCGGGCTGACGAACGAGGAAATGCCCAAGCTGCGCGAGTCGTTCAAGAAGCGCTGGCCGACGCTGATCCCGCTGATCCTGCTAATCGGCGTGCTGGCCAGCGGCCGCACGCCGTACCTGGCGGCCTTCGCCGGCATCACGGGCTGCATCATCGTGGGCCTGCTCAATCCGTTCCAGCGCCTGCGCCTGCGCGACCTGTACGAGGCCTTCGAGACCGGCGCCAAGTACGCGCTGGCGGTGGGCGCGGCGGCGGGCACGGTGGGCATCGTGATCGGCGTGGTCACGCTGACGGGCGTGGGCTTCAAGATCTCGTACATCGTGATCTCGGCGGCGCAATCGCTGGCGGGCGGGGCCTCGGCCTTCATCCCGGAAGCGATCGCCAACATGCAGACGCTGACGCTGATCGCGGCGCTGATCATGACCGGTCTGGTCTGCATCCTGATGGGCTGCGGCATTCCCACCACGGCCAACTACCTGATCATGGTGGCGGTGGCCGCGCCCACGCTGGTGCAGCTGGGCGTGCAGCCCATCGCGGCGCACTTCTTCGTGTTCTATTTCGGCATCCTGGCGGACATCACGCCGCCGGTGGCGCTGGCGGCCTATGCGGCGGCGGGCATGGCGGGCAGCGATCCGTTCAAGACCGGCAATACGGCCTTCAGGCTGGGCATCACCAAGCTGATCGTGCCTTTCGTGTTCGTGTTCTCGCCGTCGCTGCTGATCTCGGTGCAGGGCTTCACCTGGTACGACTTCTTCGTGACCCTGGTCGGCTGCATGGTCGGCCTGGTGCTGCTGTCGGCAGCCTTCTCGCGCTACATGCTGGTCGGCATGAAAAGCTGGGAACGCTGGCTGTGCACGGTGGGCGCGCTGCTGACCATCATCCCCGGCCTGATGAGCGGGCTGATCGGTCTGGCCATCTGCATCCCGGTATTCATCCGGCAGCTGGCGGAGCTGAAGCGGGAAAGCGCGTTGCGGCCGGCTTGAACCTGGCCGGTGCTGGGGCCGATGCGGCCCCAGCCTTGCCAACGTCGATACGCTTCGTTAACAGTCGCAAGCCATCGGCCTGCGGCCACGCGGCACCGCAGGCCATCAGAGAATAGCCTGCAGCCCCTTGTCCGCGATGACATTGAGCAGCTTGAGCGCGGGGCCGGCAGGGCGGGTTTCGCCCTGCTCCCACTTGCGCACTGTCGAAGCGGTGGTGTGCAAATGCAGCGCGAACACTGGCTGGCTGAACTTCAGGGAGTCGCGCAGGCGCTTGATGTCGGCCGCCTCGAATTCCCGCACCGGCGCTGGACAGATCGCGTCGAACTGACGCATCGTCACCTTGCTGATCGCGCCCGCTTCGTGCAGCGCAGCCAGGTCGCCACGCAGGGATTCAATGATCTTGCTCACAAGGTACCTCCAGTAGCACGCCCAGGCTCAGGGCAGTCGCAAGCGCATCGGCGGACAGCTCCAGGAACACCTTGCCCGCCAATTGCAACGCCTGCGTTTCTTCCCTTGTGATGTTCGCCTTGTCGCGCTTGGGAAACCCGTGCAGGAATATGTGGCGCTTGCCGATCCGGGCCGACAGCAGGGTTCGATAGCCGCCGCGCTTGCCTGCGCCGCAGCGGGCGACCCGGTGCTTGTAGAGGCCACCGCCCAGATTCGCATCGACCAAGCCGCTCTCCATCTCCTGAACCGCCTTGCACAACGCAGCGTCGGCCAATTTCTCGCGTGCCTGCCAGCGCGCAAAATCCCTGCGTTTGAAAGTACGCGTCATCACTATCCCCAAACTATACCCGAAACGGGTATAGTTTTCGATACTCATAAATCGGAGTTACTGCTAGTGCGGCAACTGTGAACTTAGCCCAGGAGCATCGCCTTCTGCCTGGCGACAGTGAGCATTTCGTCCCTCCGACACAGGCTCAGCAACAGGCCTATGCCCGTTGTAATAGCACTGCGAAAAAA
>NZ_JBICCO010000023.1:0-81224 GCF_043119405.1 Achromobacter sp. 413638 | reverse complement strand
CTCGACGCGGCCCTCGGCGATGCAAAGGGCGTCGTGGTCGGCGCGCGGCGTGCCCAGCTTGGGCAGGCGGTAGCTGAAGCCGGCCGGGCCGCCCATGCGGTTGAAATCCGCGACGGTGAACCTGGCCGTGGGGGAAGAGGGTGAGGTCAAGGTCGTCATCCGCGCTGCAGGTTGATTCCGCCTCGACGCGTGACGCCTGGGCGGCATAAGCGAATGAGAATAGCACATATTCCTATTTAGTAATTGTGACGGTCATTCGCTGCGCATGGGCTTCCCGGCGTCCTGGCGCGCCTGGATCGGGGGCGGATCAGGCCGCGCAATTGCCGATGCGCTCGCCCATGACGCGCCGGTACCACTCATGGAAATGCAGCATGCCGTCCTCCATCGGCGACTGGTACGGGCCGCTCTCGGACACGCCCCGGCGCAGCAGGGCGAGCCGGCCGGCGTCCATGCGTTCGCCGATCTCGTCGTCCTCGACGGCGGTTTCCATATAGGCGGCGCGCTGGGCCTCGACGAACTCGCGCTCGAACAGCGCGATTTCCTCGGGGTAATAGAACTCGGCGATGTTGATGGTTTCCTGCGGGCTCTTGGGATAGAGCGTGGACAGCACCAGCACGTGCGGATACAGCTCGATCATGTGGGTGGGGAAGTAGGTCACCCAGATCGCGCCGTAGTCCGGCGCCGAGCCGCCGCGATAGCGCATCAGCGTGTCGTGCCAGTCGCGGTATACGTCGGAGCCGGGCTTCTCCAGCGAGTCGTGCACGCCGACGCGCTGCAGGCTGTATTGTTCGGCGAATTCCCAGGACAGGTCCTCGCAGGTCACGAAGCGGCCCAGGCCGGGATGGAAGGGGCCGACGTGGTAGTCCTCCAGGTAGACCTCGATGAAGGTCTTCCAGTTGTAGTTGCATTGATGGACTTCCACATGGTCCAGCACGTAGTCGCTGAAGTCGAACTCCGGCCGGCTGAACAGCCGGCCCAGGTCGGCCAGCGGATCGCGCGGCCCCTCGAACAGCAGGCCGTGGCAGGATTTCAGCGGGAAGCGCGGCAGGTTCAGGCAGGGCGTGCTGGGGAACTGCGGCGCGCCCAGGATCTGGCCTCGGTTGTCGTAAGTCCAGCGGTGCAGCGGGCAGACGATGTTGCCGCCGGTGGCGGTCAGGTTGCCGGCGGGATTGCCCGGCCCGGTCACGGCGCCAGTCTGGCCGCCCAGGATCAGGGCCTGGCGGTGGCGGCAGACGTTGGAGATCAGCTCCACGCCGCCGGGGTTGCGCACCAGCACGCGGCCGCCTTCCTCGTGCGGCAGGCGGCGCCAGTCGCCGGGCTCGGGCACGCCTTTCTCGTGGCCGACGTAGATGGCGGATTGTTTGAATATGGTTTCCTGCTCGCGGGCGAACAGCTCTTCGTCGAAATAGGCGCGCACGTGCAGCGGGCTGAGCGCCTGCTGCACATGCGCCAGGCTGGCGATGTCCGTCATGATGCGACTCCTAGGGCCTGGGCGCGGCGGGCTCAGGCGGCCACGGCGCTTTCGGCGTCCAAGCGCGCGATGCGCTCGGCGGTATCCAGTTTGGGGCAGGTGCTGCAATAGTCGCCGTCGCGCCTGCGGAAGTGATGGCAGCAGACCTGGCGGTCCACGGCGATGACCGGCAGGCCGTCGCGCTGATAGGCCAGGTAGCCGCTGCGGCCGGCGATGCCCAGCCGCGCCAGCCAGTCGGCCGCGGTCTCGCGGGCCCAGGCATTGGCGGCGGCGGGCTCGCCGCTGCGCGCGGCCAGCAGGGCCGACAGCACGCAATCGGCCTGCATGCAGGCGGCGGCGCGGGGATTCAGGCTCAAGACCTGGGTCAGCTCGCGGTAGAACGCGGCGCAGATCTGCCGCAGCTGGGCGGCGATGGCGTCCATGCGCTGCCGCAGGCAGCCGCGCAGCGGGTCGTGGCGGCCGATGCTGTAGCCGCAGATGAAGCCGTTGACGACCGGCTGGTCGAGCCGGCTCAGGTCGGGCGCGATGGCGCTGCGGTGCGCGGCGATCATGCCCAGGTAGACGGGCTGCCAGATCAGCAGGCCCCAGCAGCGCAGCGCCAGATAGTGCGGGCCGGCCTCGGGATGGCGCTCCAGCCACCAGTCGCGCAGGTCGCGGATGGCGGCGGCGTTGTCCGCGCCCGGGCGGATGCCGGACGCGGGCGGGCCGCCGTCCGGGGCAGCCGCCCGGCGGTCCGCCGCGCGTTGCGCCGGACTCCGGAACCCGCTTTCGAATCGCTCCTCGACCCGGCCTTCCAGACCGGGCACGAGGGTGGCGGTCAGCGCCAGCAGTTCATCCAGCTCGCGGCTCACCGGGGCCTCCTCACGCGGCGGCGCGGACGGCGTCCGCCTCGGCCTGATCCAGCCAGCGCGGGCGAAAGCGCGCGATCGGATTGACCAGATTGGGGGCCATCTGGAAGCTGCCGATGGGATCGGCCAGGTTGACCATCTGCAGGTTGTTGGCCAGCTGCAGGCGGTTCAGGCACGAATGGATCATGTCCGGCGCGTACAGGTCGTACTGGCGGTACTTGGCCAGCCGCTGCGGATGCGCTTCCTGGTAGGCCGCGACGCGGCCGGCCACCAGTTCCCAGAACGCGTCCTCGTGCATCAGGCCGGTCTCGGCCAGGATGTGGCTCAGGTGGCGGAAGTAGCCTTCGAACACATCCACGAAGATGGTCAGCAGCTTGTATTCCTCGGGTACGTCGGCGGCCAGCCGGCGGGCGTTCTCGGGCAGCGCGGCGTCAGGATTCAGGATCGACGATTCCTCGGCGATGTCCTTCATGAAGGCGCGCACCGGCACATGGTCCTGCACCACCAGGATGACGTTCTCGCCATGCGGCATGAACACGAGGTCATGGGCGTAGAAGCAATGCACCAGCGGCGTCAGGTAAGCGTCGACGTAGCGGCGCAGCCAGGCGTCCACCGGCAGGCCCGAGGCGCGCACCAGCTCGGGCAGCAGCGCGCGGCCCTGCGGATCCACGTGCAGCAGCGCGGCCATGGTCATCAGGCGCTGGCCCGGCGCGATCAGGTTCAGCGGGTTGTCGCGCCACAGCGCCGAGAACATCTTCTTGTACGGCGTGTCCACCGGGATGGCGGCTTCGTAGTAGTAGTTGCGAAAGCCCAGCGAGGCCGCCTCGCGCAGGATGGAAAAGCCGTTCGCGCGCAGCCAGGGGTCGGACGCGATCAGGCCGTGGATGTACTCGTTGATGGCCGGCGTGCCGGACATGTAGTACGGCGACAGGCCGCGCATGAAGCCCATGTTCAGGATCGACAGCGAGGTCTTCACATAGCGCCTGGCGGGCTGGCTGATGTTGAAGAAGGTGCGGATCGACTGCTGCGCCAGGTACTGGTCCGAGCCTTCGCCCAGGCACACGATCTTGCGGTTGGCGACATAGGGGGCGAAGGCCAGCGACAGCTTGTTGAACCACTGCCACGGATGCGAGGGCATGAAGTAGTAGTCGGCCGGGTCCAGGTTCTGGTCGCGCAGCCGCGCGGTGAAGGCGGCCACGGTCTCCTGGCCCAGCTCCTCGCGCAGCAGGCTGTCGTAGTCCATGTCGGACAGGCAGGCGAAGTGCGCGTTGTCCTTGTGCACCGCCAGCCACATCACGCGGATCGGCGCGGCGGCCTCGGGGGCGTAGGCGTGATAGTCCTCGGCGTCGAAGCCCAGGCGGCCGTTGTTGGCGACGAAGCTGGGGTGGCCCTCGATCATCGAGGTCTCGATGGTCTGGTAGTCGGCCAGCGCCAGCTCGGCGGCGCCCAGGGCGGCGCGGCCATGCTTGTAGGCGCTGCCGTGCAGCGTGCTGGTGATCTCGTCCAGGTAGATGGGCAGGCGGTCGGCGGGCAGGGCCAGGCGGTCGCGCACCTCGATCACGAATTGCAGCGCGTCCAGCGGCGCGGGCGCGCCGGCCACGGTCTTGGCGATGGATTCGGGCGGGATGCGCCAGTGGCGCATGGCCATGATCTGCGCGTCGAAGCGATACTCGGCGCCTTCGGCCAGCGCCAGGCGGTAACGGTCAAAGCCGGGTCTGTCGGACGGGCCCAGGCGCTCGGGCTCCAGCAGCCATTCATGCGCGTATTCCGAGATGGCCTTGCGCACCAGCAGGCGGTTGACCTTGGCCCAGACCTCGGGTTCAAGGTGGCTGGCGACCTGGGACGGATGTTGCGTGGCGGGGTGGCTCATAGGGTGGACTCCTGAAGTTGGGCCTGCTCGAATTGGGCGCGGGTGCAGAAGGCGAGGCTGGCGGTTTTCTCGCGGAACCGGGCCTGCCCGGCGTAGACGAAACCCATGGCCAGGTTCAGCGCATGGATCTTGGCGTTGTTGGCGTCCGGCTCGACCACCACGCGGGCGGCGTTGAGCCGGTCGAACAGGAAGCGCATGACCAGGGCGAAGACGTCGCGGCTGAAGCCCGGAATGCGTTGCGTGGGCGGACCGATGAAGATGTGCATGCCGATGTCGCCCGGACGCACGGGGTAGTGCTCGCCAATTTGGTCGTGGGCGGGGTCGTAGCACTCGACCAGGAAGGCGGGGCGGCCCTGGTGCGAGCCGAGCCAGGCCTGGGCATGGCCACTGTCGCACAGCGCGGCGTAGAAGTCGCGCACCTGCGCCACGCTATGGTCCTGCATGGACCAGAAGCGCGCGTAATCCATCGCGAACCAGCGCTGCAGCAGCGGCGCGTCGGCCTCGGGATCCAGCGGGCGCAGCGCCAGGCCGGCGCCCTCGTCGTAGCATTCGCGGGCGTGGCGGTCGATCTCGCCCAGGAAGGTGGCCATCATGGTCATCATCGTGGTTCCCTCGCGATTCATACGGTGGCGGCGCGATGGCCGTCCATCATGGGCATCAGCTCGGTCGCGGCGGCATGCAGGCGCTTGCCGGCGGCGCGCCGGTCCTGGCGATGCGCCAGCACGCCGCTGGCGGGCGGGCGGAACTCCTGCAGCGCGGTGTGGGCCTCGACCGGGTAGTGCTCCACGCCGGTCAGCTCGCGCAGGATCAGCGAGTTGCGGTGGCAGCAGAAGCCCAGGTCCGGGTTGGTGACGCCATGGCTGAGCAGGCCGGTGTTCTGCACGTAGATCTCGCCGCCGTCGTGGTCGATGGCGTAGTTGCGGCCGATCCGGTAGCTGCCGTCCTCGTTCCAGGCGATGCGGTCGTGGATGGGGTTGATGCACGCGGGGATGCTGTGCGCGTAGCCGGTGGCCAGCACCAGGCCGTCGGTGACGTGGCTGAAGGGCTGGGCGTAGTCGACGTGCTGGAATTCCAGGTGATAGCGCGCTTGCGCGCGGTCGTAGCGGCAGGCGCGCAGCTCGGAATTGGTGAGCAGGGTGTAGCGCCGGTCGCCGTCGTGGATCTTCTCGTCCAGCAGGTCGTAGATCTGGTTGATGAGCGAGGCGTTGATGCCTTTGTACAGGCTGCTCTGCTGCGCCAGGATCTGGCGGCGGCGCGCTTCGGGCAGATCGTAGAAATACTCGGTGTAGTCGGGCGAGATCAGTTCCAGCGTGAGCTTGGTGTTCTCCATCTGGAAAAAGCGCGGCGAGCGCGTGATCCAGGCCAGGCTGTAGTCGTGTCCGGCGCTGTCGCGCAGCAGGTCGTGAAAGACCTCGGCCGCGCTCTGGCCGCTGCCCACGATGGTGATGGCGTCGCGCTGCTGCAGCTGCGCCTTGTTGCGCAGGTAGTCGGCGCTATGGATATAGGGCGCGGCGCGGCGGTCGCAGCAGGCGGGCAGGGACGGCTGCGACCCCAGGCCCAGCACCAGCTTGCGGCAGCGGACCATGAAGCGCTCGCCGGTGGCGGCGTGCTGGCCGGTGACCAGGTAGGTGTTGCTGTCCGGATCGTGCAGCACGCCCTGTACTTCGCTGTTGAAGCGCAGATTGGGCAGGCGGGCCACCACCCATTGGCAATAGCGGTTGTACTCGGCGCGGCTCAGATAGTGGTTCTCGCGCATGTAGTACGAATAGATGCGGCCGGTCTGCTTGCAGTAGTTCAGGTAGCTGTACTCGCTGCGCGGATCGGCCAGGCTGACCAGGTCCGCCAGGAAGGGGTTCTGCAGCGTGGAGGCCTCGATCAGCATGCCCGGATGCCAGTCGAAGCCGGGCTTTTTCTCCAGGAACAGCGCGCGCACGCCGGGCAGCGGCGCGGACAGGCAGGCCAGGCTGAGGTTGAAGGGGCCTAGGCCGATAGCCACGAAGTCATAGATTTCTCGATTCATGATTGGAGTCGCCTTTGCTGAGTCTGCGTTGCGCGTGCGCTGCGTTCGGCACGGGGAAGGGAAGCGCCCGGGACCGGGGTCAATCGGGCGGGATGGGCCGGCACAGGTAGACCTGCCGGAGGGCGCGCGCGATCAGCGGGGGACTGCCTTTGCCGGAATTGCAATATCTTGTAATGCACATGGGTGTGATTTTCATTTGCAATGACGCAACTCTAGCAAATACGGGTTTGTGCTGACACGCGCCGCGCCGGCTTGCGAGCGCCCGGCATATGCAGGGTGGCGGTCGGCATAGGGGCGTGGCCTGCGCCCCGGCGCGTGTGGGACAATGCCCGCGAACTGTTCCGTGGCGCGGCTGCGCGCCGGTGGCGCAACGGCGGGACGAAAGGGAATCAGGATGGAATCCAGGCATATCAAGCCGCGCGCGGCGCGCATCCACACCGTCGCCGGCGCGGCGGGGGACGAGGGCCGCGCGCATGGCTGACATGCGGCCGCGACTGGCGCTCAAGGCGGTGCGCAGCGCCAGGCTGGCCGCCGTCGATCTGGCGCTGGCGCCCGGCGAGTGCGCGGCGGTGATGGGGCCGTCGGGCTCGGGCAAGTCCTTGCTGCTGCGTCAGGTCGCCGACCTGGACCCGGGCGAGGGCGAAGTCGAACTCGACGGCGCGCCGCGTTCGGGCATGGCGGGATACGAATGGCGCCGCCAGGTCATTTATTGCCAGGCCGAGGCGGGCTGGTGGGAAGAGCGCGTGGCCGCGCACTTTGACGACGCTGCCGCCGCCGTCGGGCTGGTGGAGCGGCTGGGGCTGGCGCCCGAAAAAATGCAGGCGCTGGTGCGCGAGCTGTCCACCGGCGAACGCCAGCGCCTGGGCCTGGCGCGCGCCTTGGTGAAACGGCCGCGCGCGCTGCTGCTGGACGAACCCACGGCGGCCCTGGATCCGGACGCCACCGCGCGTGTCGAGACCGAGGTCCGCCGCTATCTGGACGAAGGCGGCGCGGCGTTGCTGGTGACGCACAGCGAGGAACAGGCGCGACGCCTTTGTCGGCGCGCGTGGCGGATGCGGCAGGGCAAGCTGGAGACGCTATGGACGTGATACGGCTGCAAGCCACGGACCTGCTGGTCGCTTCCTGTCTGGTGCTGCTGTGCGCGGCCATTTCCTTCGCGCTGCGCCTGGGCATGCAACGCCAGACGCTGTGGGCGGCGGCGCGTACGGTGGTCCAGCTGCTGCTGGTGGGCCACATCCTGAAGCTGGTGTTCGCGCATGCCGCGCCCTGGCTCACCGCGCTGGTGGCTGCGGCGATGATGGGCCTGGCCGCGCGCGAGGTCGCGGCGCGGCCCAAGGCGCGGCTGGCCGGGCACGGCAACGGCTGGGTCGGGGCGGCGGCTGTCGGCGCCACCACGCTGGTGACGGCGCTCTTCATTCTCAACACGGCGCTGCGGCCGGATCCCTGGTATGACCCGCGCTACGTGATCGCGCTGGTCGGCATCGTGCTGGGCAGCGTGCTCAATGCCGCCAGCCTGGCGCTGGACGGCATGCTGGCCGGCGCGTCGCGCGAAAAGCTGGCGATCGAGGCGCGCATCTCGCTGGGCGCGCCGCCCCGGCTGGCCTTCGCCACGGTGCTGCGCGAGTCGGTGCGACGCGGCATCCTGCCCAGCATCAACCAGATGTCGGCGGCGGGCATCATCACGCTGCCCGGCATCATGACGGGCCAGATCATCGCCGGCATGGATCCGGTCGAGGCGGCCAAGTATCAGATCCTGCTGATGTTCCTGCTGTGCGGGGCCAGCGGCATGGCGGCCATGGGCGCTGCCTACGGCGCCATGCGGCGGTTGAGCGACGGGCGCGGGCGGTTGCGGCTGGACAGGTTGCACATGCCCGATTGAGTGCATGCGGCGACGGGCGGGGCGGGCTTCGCCCGCCGCGTTTGCCCGGCCACCCGGCCTGCTACGGTCGGTCACCAATTCAATGAAAACTCGACGCGCGCCGGGTGATAATGCGCCGGCGCGGAAATGCCTCCGCGCCGCGTTCGCTCAGGCGGGTGCGCCGCGCCGTGGCGCGCCTTCCTTCAGCGGAGACGGCAGCGCGCCATGCGATGCGGGATCGCCAGGGCCTGTCGCTTCCTCGGGAGTCGTCTGGCCCCGGGGGGAGTAGGCAAATAACGCCGGCCTGACCGGCATGAAAACGGGATCGTTACATTGATGAGCATTACCGAAATGTTTGCGTGGCTGACCAGCGAGAACGGCCTGATGGCCCTGCTGGCGCAGAACTGGGTGCTGGGCACCCTGATCATCGCCCTCATCATCTTCGTCGAGACGGGACTGGTGATCATGCCCTTCCTGCCGGGCGATTCACTGCTGTTCGCGGCGGGCGCCTTCCTCGGGCTGGCGGGCATCGATCCGCTGACCTCCATCGCCATCATCACGGCCGCCGCCATCGCCGGCGACGCGCTCAACTACACGATCGGTTCTTCCCGCTGGGGCCAGAAGCTGGCGCACAGCCGATGGATCAAGCCCGCGCACATGGAGCGCGCGCGGGAATACTTCGCGCGCTTCGGCGCCATGACGATCACCGTCGCCCGCTTCGTGCCCATCGTGCGCACGCTGGCGCCTTTCGTGGCCGGCCTGTCGCAGATGCCGCGCGGCCGCTTCTATGCCTACAACGTGGTCGGCGGCGTCGTCTGGTGCAGCTCGATGATGCTGGCCGGCTACTGGCTGGGCTCCATCCCCTGGGTCCGGGCCAACCTGCATTGGGTCTCGGTCATCATCATCGGCCTGTCGCTGATCCCCGTCGCGCTGCAATGGCTGCAGGTGCGGCGCCTGGCGCAGCAGCGCTGACGCCAGGCGCTGGGCTGGCACGCTACTGACTAGACCAGGCGCTGCGGCATCCGGCCGCGCCAGCCCAGCATGAAGTAGCCCGACTGCAGGACCAGCATCGCCATGAAGGCCAGGGCGTAGGCCCACCAGATGCCTGACAGGCCGATGCGTGCGTCCAGCCACCAGGCGGCGGGCAGTTCCACCGCCACGATCGCCAGCACGCCCAGCGTGGCGGGCACGAGCACCGTGCCGCTGGCGCGCATCACGCCCGACAGCACGGATGCGCAGCCCAGCGCCACCACGCTCCACGCGACGATGCGCAGCAGTTCGCCGGCCTGCGCGGCGGTGGCCCCGTCCTTCAGGAACAGGCCGATGGCATACGGCGCCAGCGCGTAGGCGACGCAGACGAACAGGCCCGTCACCGCCACGTTCATCATCAACCCGGTGCGGGCGATAGCGCCCAGCCGGTGGCCACGTCCGGCGCCGATGGCGTGGGCGGCCAGGATGGTGGCGCTGATGCCCAGCGACATCGCGGGCAGTTGCAGCCAGCTCATCAGCTGCGTCACCGCGCCATAGGCCGCCGTGGCCTGCGCGCCGTGGCGATTCACCAGCCCCAGCAACGCGATTTCGGCCGCCGCCATGGTCAGCATCTGCAGGGCGGCCGGCACGCCGATCTTCAGGATCGCGCGCGTCAGCGCCGGGTCGAAGCGCAGTTCGCGCAGCAGGGCGGCATTGGGCGCCAGGGGATGGCCCCGGCGGCGCCAGCGCCACGCCAGCCAGCCCAGCGCCAGCGTGAAGCCGAGCAGCGTCGACACGGCCGGACTGAGCACGCCCAGCCTGGGCAGCCCGGCCCAGCCGGCGATCAGCGCGGGCGTGCACAACATCGCCACGCCGGTCGCCAGGACCAGCGCCCACATGGGCGAGACGGCATCGCCCACGCCTCGGCTGATGGACGTGGCCAGCCACAGCAGGAAAATCAGCGGCGCGCCGATCAGCATCACGCGGGCGTAGCGCACGGCGTCATCGAGAATCTCGGGCGGCGTGTCCAGGGCCTTGAGCAGCATGGGGGCGGTCAGGCCGCCGATCACGCTGACGATCAGGCCCACCGCCAGCACCAGCGCCAGGGCGGTGCCGGCGACGGCGCGCGCCCGGGCGGGATTGCGGGCGCCCCAGGCCTGGCCGGCCAGCACGGTGGCGCCGATGCTCAGGCCGATGATGATGGCCAGCAGAAAAAAGAACACGGGAAAGAAGGCCGACACGGCGGCGATCGCGTCCAGGCCGATCATCTGGCCGAGATAGATGCCGTCGATGGTGCCGGCGGCGGCCTGCAGCGTGTTGGTCAGCATCATGGGCGCCAGGATGGCCAGATAGGCTTTCCATAAGGGCGGGGCTTGCAAGGGAGGCAAGGTGGTTGCCTGGGTCATCGCGTTTCCTTGGGCGATACGGGACCTGTCCGCGACGGAAAGGGTTCCGGCGGAAGGTCATGGGTCCGTGGGGAAGTGGTTGGTATGCCTGTCCGGGAGGCGGCGCGTCAGTGGCGCGCAATCTGGCCGGGCAGGCAGGTGCAAATATTACCCGGACAAAATAATCAAATCAATATATCCGGGTAAAAATATTTGAACCAGACCCGGGCAGGCGTGGCGGCGGCACGGGGCACCGGGATCGGAGGCAGCCGGGCGGTGAAGCGGGACAAAAAAAACGGCGGCCCCTCGCGGGACCGCCGTTCTCTTTGTGCTGGCGCATCCGCGCGCAACGCGGATCGCCGGGCAGGGCAGAGGCTTAGCCGATGGAGGCCAGGATCTGGTTCAGCGTGGCGCTGGGACGCATGGCCGCGACAGCCTTGGCCTCGTCCAGCTGGTAGTAGCCGCCGAGGTCCACGGGCTTGCCCTGGGCCGCCTTCAGCTCGTCCAGGATGCGGGTCTCGCGCTCGCCGAATTCCATCGCGGCGTTGGCGAACTGCTTGGCCAGCGCGGCGTCCTCGGTCTGGGCGGCCACGGCCTGGGCCCAGTACATGGCCAGGTAGTAGTGGCTGCCGCGATTGTCCAGGCCGCCGACCTTGCGGGCGGGCGACTTGTTCTCGTCCAGGAACTTGGCGGTGGCCTGGTCCAGGGTCTTGGCCAGCACCTGGGCCTTGGCGTTCTTATAGGTACGGCCAAGGTGATCCAGCGATTCGGCCAGGGCCATGAACTCGCCCAGCGAATCCCAGCGCAGGAAGCCTTCTTCGACGAACTGCTGCACGTGCTTGGGCGCGGAACCGCCGGCGCCGGTCTCGAACAGCTCGCCGCCGGCCATCAGCGGGACGATCGACAGCATCTTGGCGCTGGTGCCCAGCTCCATGATGGGGAACAGGTCGGTCAGGTAGTCACGCAGCACGTTGCCGGTCACCGAGATGGTGTCCTGGCCGGCGCGGATGCGCTTGAGCGAGAACTTGGTGGCTTCGACCGGATCCAGGATGCGCAGGTCCAGGCCGCTGGTGTCGTGGTCGTTCAGGTACTGCTTGACCTTGGCGATGACCTGCGCGTCGTGGGCGCGGTTCTCGTCCAGCCAGAACACGGCCGGGGTCTTGGTGGCGCGGGCGCGGGTGACGGCCAGCTTGACCCAGTCCTGCACGGCGGCGTCCTTGGTCTGGCACATGCGCCACAGGTCGCCGGCCTCGACGGCCTGCTCCAGCAGCACCTTGCCCGAGGCGTCGGTGACGCGCACGGTGCCGGCGGCCGGGATGACGAAGGTCTTATTATGCGAGCCGTATTCCTCGGCGGCCTGGGCCATCAGGCCGACGTTGGGCACGCTGCCCATCGTGACCGGATTGAAGGCGCCGTTGGCCTTGCAGTCCTCGATCACGGCCTGGTAGACGCCGGCGTAGCAGCGGTCCGGGATCACGGCCTTGGCGTCCTGCAGTTCGCCGGCGGCGTTCCACATCTTGCCCGAGTCGCGGATCATGGCCGGCATCGAGGCGTCGACGATCACGTCGCTGGGCACGTGCAGGTTGGTGATGCCGCGGTCGGAGTTGACCATGGCCAGCGCGGGCAGCGTCTTGTAGGCCGCGTCGATGTCGGCGGTGATGGCGGCCTGCTGCTCGGCGGGCAGGCTCTGGATCTTGGCGTACAGGTCGCCGATGCCGTTGTTGGGGTCGAAGCCCGCCTGCTTGAGCGGGTCGGCGTGCTTGGCCAGCACGTCCTTGTAGAACACGGACACCACGTGGCCGAAGATGACGGGGTCGGAGACCTTCATCATGGTGGCCTTCAGGTGCACCGAGAACAGCACGCCCTGGGCGCGGGCCTCGTCCACCTGCGCCTGCAGGAAGGACTTCAGCTTGGCGGCGGACATGACGGCGGCGTCGATGATCTCGCCGGCCTTGACCGGGGTCTTGTCCTTGAGCACGGTGACGGCGCCGTCGGCGGCGGCCAGCTCGATCTTCAGGTCGCCGGCGTCGGCGATCAGGGCCGACTTCTCGGTGCCGTAGAAGTCGCCTTCGTTCATGTGGGACACGTGCGACTTGGAGTCGGCGGCCCAGGCGCCCATCTTGTGGGGGTGCTTGCGGGCGTAGTTCTTGACCGACAGCGGCGCGCGACGGTCGGAGTTGCCTTCGCGCAGCACGGGGTTGACGGCGCTGCCCTTGACCTTGTCGTAGCGCGCCTTGACGTCGCGCTCGGCGTCGTTGGCGGGCGAATCCGGGTAGTCGGGCAGCTTGTAGCCCTGGGCCTGCAGTTCCTTGATGGCGGCCTTCAGCTGCGGCATCGAGGCGCTGATGTTCGGCAGCTTGATGATGTTGGCTTCCGGCTTGACGGCCAGCGCGCCCAGTTCGGCCAGGGCGTCGCCCAGCTTCTGGCTTTCTTCAAGATAGTCGGGGAAGACGGCGATGATGCGGCCGGCCAGCGAGATGTCGCGCGTTTCGACGGTGATGCCGGCGGACTTGGCGAAGGCCTGGACGATGGGCAGCAGCGAACGGGTCGCCAGCGCCGGAGCTTCATCGGTAAAGGTATAGATAATCTTCGGAGTAAGAGACATGATCCTTGAATCTGCCCGGCGCCTCGCGCTGGGCGCGGACCTGGGCATGCTGTGCGGCGCTAGCCGGTAGTGTTGTCGAGAGTGGCCAAACATGGCTGCCGCCCGGCCTTTGTCACGGTCAAGTTGCTCGACCGTCCAGGTGGGTGCCGCAGTCACTAATCGAACATTGTAATACCGTGGCAGGCTCGGAGGACAGCGGCGCGGGCGCCGGGCGTCCATTTGACAAACGGTCGGGCTTGGCGGAAAGTACGTCCCATGAATGCACGCGTCGCCAGCATCTCGCTGATTATTATTTCCATCATTCCCGAAATGGTGGGTTAGCCAGCGACCGCATTCAGTCACAGCCACCCGCCCAGACAGGCGGGTTTTTTGTGTCCGCCGTTCCGGGCAAACACAGAGAACCCGCATGCCAGACACGCCGACCGCCACCGTTTCCCCCGCTTTTTCCTCCGTTTCCGCCGATCTCGCCGCCCCGTCCGGCGCGGCCGGATTCGCCCAGGGCCAGCCCTCGCAGCTGGACTATCTGCGCCAGATCCTGTCCGCCCGCGTCTATGACATCGCCCGCGAAACCGAGCTGGAACCGGCGCGCGGCCTGTCGGCCCGGCTGGGCAACGCGGTGTACCTGAAGCGCGAGGACAACCAGCCGGTGTTCTCGTTCAAGGTGCGCGGCGCCTACAACAAGATGCGCAACACGCCGCAGGCCGCGCTGGACCGGGGCGTGATCACGGCGTCGGCCGGCAACCACGCCCAGGGCGTGGCGATCTCGGCCGCCCGGCTGGGCGTGCGCGCCACCATCGTGGTGCCGCAGACCGCGCCGCAGGTGAAGGTGGACGCGGTGCGCGCCCACGGCGGGCCGACGGTGGAGGTGGTGCTGGCCGGCGATTCCTACAGCGACGCCTACGCCCACGCGCAGACGCTGGCGCGGCGGCAGGCGCTGACCTTCATCCCGGCCTTCGACGATCCCTACGTGATCGCCGGCCAGGGCACGGTGGGCATGGAGATCCTGCGCCAGATGCCGTCGGCGCCCGACGTGGTGTTCGTGCCCATTGGCGGCGGCAGCCTGGCGGCGGGCGTGTCCACCTACGTCAAGGCCGTCAATCCGGCGGTGCGCGTGGTCGGCGTGCAGACCGAGGATTCCTGCGCCATGGCGCAATCGCTGCGCGCGGGCGAGCGGGTGAATCTGGCCGAGGTCGGTCTGTTCTCGGACGGCACCGCCGTCAAGCTGGTGGGCGAGGAAACCTTCCGCCTGTGCCGCGAGTACCTGGACGAGGTGATCCTGGTGGACACCGATGCGGTCTGCGCCGCCATCAAGGACGTGTTCCTGGAAACGCGCAGCGTGCTGGAGCCGGCCGGCGCGCTGGCGCTGGCGGGCCTGAAGCGCTATGTGGAGCGGGAAGGGCTGAGCGGCCGGTCGCTGGTGGCCATCACCTCGGGCGCCAACATGAACTTCGATCGCATGCGCTTCGTGGCCGACCGCGCCGACGTGGGCGAGGCGCGCGAGGCGGCCTTCGCCGTCACGCTGCCGGAAGAGCGCGGCAGCTTCCGCCGCTTCTGCGCCGTGATCGGGCAGCGCAACGTGACCGAGTTCAACTACCGCATCGCCGACGAGCGCCGCGCCCATATCTTCGTCGGCGTGCAGATCGCGCGCCGGGGCGAGGCCGCCGATATCACGCGGTCCCTGCAGGACGAAGGCTTCGACGTGCGCGATCTGAGCCACGACGAGCTGTCCAAGCAGCACATCCGATACATGGTCGGCGGCCGCTCGCCGCTGGCGACGGGCGAGCGTCTGTTCCGTTTCGAGTTCCCGGAGCGTCCGGGCGCGTTGATGAAATTCCTGTCGGCCATGGCGCCGAACTGGAACATCAGTCTGTTCCACTACCGCAACCAGGGCGTGGATTTCAGCTCGGCCCTGGTCGGCATCCAGGCGCCGCCGGCGGACGCGACGGCGCTGGACGCTTTCCTGGCGCAACTGGGCTACGCCCATTCCGAGGAAACCGACAACCCGGCCTACCGGCAATTCCTGGCCTGAAAACGGGCGGACCGCCATGGCGTGGCGGTCCGGATCGCGCGGGGGAGAGGGGGGCGCTAGGCGCGCGAATCGCCCATGCGCGGTTGCTGGCCGGCGCCCGCGGCATGCGGCTGGCGCCACCAGCGCTGGCCCGCGTGCGGCGCGGCGATGTCGATGCGTTCGCCCATCATCGGCGTGGTGACCTGGATGCCGCGCGGCGCGGCCAGCGCCACCACCTGCTGGAATGGATCATCCCAGGCGTGCATCGCCAGATCGAACGTGCCGTTGTGGATCGGCAGCAGCCAGCGGCCGCGCAGATCCTGGTGGGCCTGCACGGTTTCGGTCGGCTGCATGTGCACGTAGGGCCACTGCGGATCGTAGGCGCCGGTTTCCATCAGGGTCAGGTCAAAGGGACCGAAGCGCCGGCCGATTTCGGCGAAGCCGTCGAAATAGCCGCTGTCGCCGCTGAAGAAGACGCGCAGCTCGTCGTCCTCGATCACCCAGGACGACCACAACGTGCGATTGCTGTCGGCGAGGCTGCGTCCGGAAAAATGCTGGGCCGGCGTGGCCGTCAGGCGCAGGCCGTCGATTTCGACGTCTTGCCACCAATCGAACTGGCGGATCCGGTCCGCCGACACACCCCAGGCGGCCAGGCGGTCGCCCACGCCCAGCGGCGACAGGAAGACCTCGGTCTTGCTCGCCAGCGCCTTGATGGCGCGATGGTCGAGGTGGTCGTAGTGATCGTGCGACAGGATCACGCCGCGTAGCGGCGGCAGCTCGGCCAGGGAAATCGGCGGGGCATGAAAGCGCTTCGGTCCCAGGAACTGCACCGGAGAGGCGCGCTCGCTGAACACCGGATCGGTCAGCCACCAGCCGCCGCGCAGCCTCAGCAGCACCGTCGAATGACCCAGCCGGTACAGGCTGCGGTCCGGCGCCAGGCGCAGCGCCTCGCGCGTCAGCGGGTGCACGGGCACCGGCGCGGGCGGCGTGGTGTTGGCCGGCTTGTTGAAGAGGAAATCCCACATGATGCGGGCGCTGGACGCCGGCGCCTTGGTGGGCTTGGGCGTGGCGTTGCGGAAGCGGCCGCCGCTGGCTTGTGGCGAGCTGGCGTAGTCGCCGGTGGCGGCACAGGAAAAGGGATTGCGCATCTAGACCATCAACTCCGTATACAGGGCGGGGCGGCGGGCCGGCGGCCTGGGCGGCCGGCGGATCGCCCCGGATTGTCCAGAGCTTACGGGCTGGATGGGGAACGATCCATGCTTTAAAGTCGTTATTTCTTTGTTGATCGTACGGAATCTGTCTTGGATCCTTTGTCAGACGTGCTTTCTCTGCTCAAACCGCAAAGCCAGCTTTACGCGGGTTTCGACGTGGCGGGCGAGTGGTCGTTCGCTTTTCCTGCGCACGACGGCATCAAGTTCGCCGCCGCCCTGCGCGGATCGTGCTGGGGCAGGGTGGCGGGGCAGGACGCGCCGATCCGTTTCGACGAGGGCGACTGCTTCCTGGTGAATCGGGGATGCCGCTTCGTAATGGCGTCGGACCTGGCGCTCGCGCCGGACGACCCCTCCCATCTCTTGGAAGCCGTGGTGCGCGACGGCATCGCCGTCCACAACGGCGGCGGCGAGCAGTTCCTGGTCAGCGGCAAGGTGAACTTCGACAGCCATCACGCGGCGCTGCTGTTCGACGCCTTGCCGCCCCTGATCAAAGTGCCGGGCGCTTCGCCGCAGGCCGCCGTGCTGCGCTGGGCGCTGGAGCAGCTGGCCTCGGAGTTGCGTAGTCCGGGTCCCGGCGGCGCGCTGGTATCGACCCATCTGGTCCATCTGATGCTGGTGCAGATCCTGCGCATCCACCTGGGCGCGCTGTCTTGCGGCGCACCGGCGGGCTGGCTGTCGGCGCTGGCGGATCCCAGGATCGGCGCGGCGCTGGGCGCCATCCACTCCGAACCGGGACGCGGCTGGACGCTGGAGGCGCTGGCCCGCGTCGCCGGCGTGTCGCGCACGGTCTTCGCGCAGCGCTTCAAGGCGCTGGCGGGAACCACGGTGATGAACTACCTGACGCGCTGGCGCATGCACACGGCGGCCGAACGGCTGCGCAGCGGCGACGAGAGCATTTCCGCCATCGCGTTTTCGCTGGGCTATGAATCCGAAAGCGCCTTCAGCACGGCGTTCAAGCGCGCCATGCTGTGCGCGCCGTCGCAGTACCGGCGGGGGGGCGGGGCGCTGCCGCTGACGGTCTGAGGGTGCGCATGTAGCGGCTTGCCGGCGTCCGATGGCGTCAGCGCATGTCAGCCGGACGGCCTAGCGCGAAGGATCCAGGCATCGTCCATCAGGCCTAGGGCATGGGTCGGGAACCGCTACTTTTGGCGGCTTTTCGGCGTCCTGGTCCGGCGCCAATAATCGCTTCATCTGGCTTGACCGGGTTGCCGGCCAAGAAAGGGCGATGTCCTGCATGGGGCATCCACTCATGGAGCAGACTCATGGTTGGGACCGAGACGATTCTTGTCACCGGCGGCGCTGGCTTCATCGGTTCGCATACCTGCGTGGAACTGCTGGCGCAAGGCTACCGGGTCGTGGCGTTGGACAGCCTGATCAACAGCCATCCGGAAGCGATCGCGCGCATACGCCGCATCGCCGGCGGCGAGCTGGCCTTCGTGCGCGGCGACGCCTGTTCCCTTGAAACGCTGGAGCAGCTGTTCGACGCGCATCGCATAGACGGCGTCATCCATTTCGCGGCGCACAAGGCCGTGGGCGATTCCGTCCGCACGCCGCTGGCCTACTATCGCAACAATCTGATCAGCCTGCTGAATCTGCTTGAGGTCATGCGGACGCGGCAGGTCAAGACCTTGGTGTTCAGTTCGTCCGCGACGGTGTATGGCGATCCGGCCACGGTGCCGCTGGACGAGACCGCGCCGCTTTCGGCAACCAACCCCTATGCGCAGACCAAGCTTGCCGGCGAGCGGATCCTGGCCGATCTGGCCGCATCCGACCCGGCCTGGCGCATTGCCACGCTACGGTATTTCAATCCGGTGGGGGCGCACGAGAGCGGCCTGATCGGTGAAGACCCGTCGGGCATTCCCAACAACCTGATGCCTTTCGTGGCCCGCGTGGCGTCGGGACGCCTGCCCTTGCTGCGCGTGTTCGGGCGCGACTGGCCGACGCCGGACGGCACCGGCGTGCGCGATTACGTCCATGTGGTCGATCTGGCGCGCGGTCATATCGCGGCGCTGGCGGCCCTCAAGCGCGGGCAGGGCGGCTTCACGGTCAACCTGGGCACCGGACGCGGGTACAGCGTGCTGGAGGTCATCGCCGCGTTCGAGCGCGCCAGCGGCCGGCAGGTGCCCTATGAATTCACGGAGCGCCGTTCCGGCGATGTGGCGGTCTACTATGCCGCGACCGGACTGGCCCGCGCCTTGCTGGGCTGGGAGGCCAGTCTTGATCTTGACCGCATGTGCCAGGATGCCTGGCGCTGGCAGAGCCGCAATCCGGCGGGCTATCGGTCCGCGTAGCCCAGCCGGGACGCGAGCCGGGCGCTCATCTCAAGCGTTGGCGTCCGCCAGCAGCGGCCGCGCGGCCAGCGCGCCGCGAAACGATTCCAGCAGCACGCGCTTGTTCTCGCGGCTGCGGTAGGCGTGCTCGCGCATCAGGTTCTCGGCGCGCACCGCCTCGCGCCGGGTGATGGCGCGCAGCAGGTCTTCGTGGTCGGCCTGGGCGCGCAGCACGAAGGGCGTTTCCAGCAATGAGGGGGTGGACGGCAGCGTCAGCGCGGCCGGGCCGGCCAGCGGCGTCTTGTTGTTGTGTTCCAGCGCCGACAGCAGCGCGCGGTTGCCGGCGGCCTCGCACAGGATTTCGTGAAAGCGCCGGTTGATCTGGCCCCAGGCGCGCGCGTCCACCGTGGTGTTCGGATCCAGCCGCGCCGGCGCCAGCAGCTGGCGGCCTTCTTCCACCGCCTGCTCCAACTGCGCCAGCACCTCGGGCGGGGCGCCGCGCTCGGCCAGCAGCCGCGCGGCCATGCCTTCCAGCACGCCGCGCACGTCCACCGCGTCGCCGATCTCGTCCACCGTGAAGGCGCGCACGCGAAAGCCGCGCGACGGCAGCCGTTCCAGCAGGCCTTCCTTTTCCAGCTCGGTCAGCGCGATGCGCAGCGGCGTGCGCGACACGCCCAGCCGCGCCGAGAACTGCAGCTCCACCACGCGCTCGCCGGGCTGCAGGGCGCCGGACAGCACCATGTCGCGGAGTTCGGAAATGACTTTGTCGATCTGTGCGGCCATGCGGCAAGGTCCTGGGGTGGTCGGGGAATGATTCAGTGTACCCGCAAAATTGCATGCAATCGGTCGATAAATATCTGATCTACCCTTGCGATTTCTCAAAATTGCATGCAATAATTTATAAAAACAACGGATAGGCGTCAGAAAAAGCCAGGATTGCATGCAAAACCGGGTACGGATGCATGCCTTCAGTCCGAACCGACAGGAGACAAGATGAAGCTGATGAGCTTCGAGCAGAGGGGCCGCCAGGCCTGGGGCGTGGTGCGCGGCGAGGAGGTCGTGGACCTGTCCGGCGTGTGGCCCGACTTGCGGACCGCGCTGGAGGACGGCGCCGGGCGCATCGCCCGGGAGGCCGACCGCGCCGGCATGCCCTGTACGCCCCTGGCGGGCCTGCAATGGCTGCCGCCCGTGCCCAACCCGCGCAAGATCCTGTGCGTGGGCCTGAACTACGGACGCCACGTGCTGGAGGCCGGCCGCGAGCTGCCGGCGCATCCCTCGCTGTTCATCCGCTATGCCGACAGTTTCGTTGGCCACGGCCAGGACATGTGGAAGCCGCGCGCCTCCGACCGTTACGACTATGAAGGCGAGCTGGCCGTGGTCATCGGCCGGGCAGGGCGCCACATCGCGGCGCGCGACGCGCTGTCGCACGTGGCCGGCTACACCTGCATGGCCGAGAACTCGGTGCGTGACTTCCAGAAGCACAACGCCCAGGTCACGCCCGGCAAGAACTTCGAGCGCAGCGGCGCGCTGGGCCCCTGGCTGGTCACCGCCGACGAGATCGGCGACCCGGCGCGCTTGCGGGTGATGACGCGGCTGAACGGCGAGACCCTGCAACAGGGCGAGGTCTCGGACCTGATTTTCCCCATTGCCGAGCTGATCGCCTACATCAGCGCCTTCACCCCCTTGTCGCCGGGCGACGTGATCGCCACCGGCACGCCGGAGGGCGTGGGCTCCAGCCGCAAGCCGCCGCGCTTCATGGCCGCGGGCGACACGCTGGAAGTGGACATTCCCGGCGTGGGCACGCTGGTCAACCGGGTGGCGGACGAACCCGCCCCTGCACATCAAGAACAAGGAGACGCGCATGGCTGATGCGCTGCTGTACCTGACGGAACGCGACGTGGTCTCGGTGCTGGACATGCGCCGCGCCATCGACGCGCTGCACGGCATGCTGGTGGCCCAGGGTCGTGACGAGGCCCGCAACCTGCCCAAGGCGCTGGCGACCTGGGGCGATGGCAGTTCCATGCACGCGCTGGGTTCGGTGCAGACGGGCGAGGGCGGCTACGCCGGCTTCAAGACCTGGGTCCATACCAAGGCCGGCGGAGGCTCGGTGTTCAGCCTGTTCGACGCCCGCACCGGATTCCTGCGCGCGGTGATCGAGGCGCGCGCGCTGGGCATGCTGCGCACCGCCGCGATCAGCGGCGTGGCCACGCGCGCCCTGGCGCCGCAGGACGCCAGCCGCGCCGCGCTGATCGGCACCGGGCCGCAGGCGGTGACGCAGCTGGCGGCGCTGGCCGAGGTGCGCGAGCTGCGCCGGGTGCGCGTCTACAGCCCCACGGCAGAAAAGCGCCGCGCCTTCGTGGCGGCGGCCTCGGCCCGCTATGCCTTCGAGATCGAGGAATCCCCCACGCTGGCGCACGCGCTGGCCGATGCCGAGATCGTGACCCTGATCACGCGCGCCGTCGAACCCTTCGTGGACGCGGCCCAGCTGGCCGACTGCCGCCATCTGAACGCGGTGGGCGCGATCCTGCCGGCCAAGGCCGAGTTCGCGCAGGACGTGTTCGAACGCGCCGACCGCGTGGTGGTCGACGACCTGGAGAACGCCAGGCGCGGCTCGCGCGAGCTGCGCGAGCGCTACGGCGTCGATGCGCCGTCCTGGCCCGGCGTGTCGCGGCTGAGCGACGTGCTGGCGGCCGGCGAAACGCGCGCCCCGGATGCGCGGCTGACGCTGTTCAAGGGCATGGGCATGGGCCTGTCCGACCTGGCGATGGCCACGGTGGTGTACGAGCAGGCGCTGGCGCGCGGCCTGGGCGTGGCGCTGCCGCCGCAGACCCGCGAGAACCTGCTGCTGGCGCAGGGCTGACACCAACATTCAATGAGACAGCCGGCGCGAGCGCCGGCGGCAAGAGGAGACAAGCATGTTCATCGACGTCAGCGGGGCCGCGCCCCGCGAACAGGACAAGTGGCCGTCCATCGTGATCCCCAAGGAGGCGATCGATCTGGAAATCGCCCGCCTGATCGACGCGCCCAAGCCGGACAACGGCCGCCGCGCCTCCCTCATCGTGCATCCGAACGCGCGCGCGCCCGGCCTGGGCCTGGCGCCGGGAACCGACGTGACCATCAACGTGGTCAACCCCGGCGAGCGCACCTGGAACCTGCGCAAGAACTCCAACATGCTGGAGATCTGCATCAGCGGCGAGGGCGTGGCCACCGTGGCGGGCCGCGATATCCGCGCCGGCCGGTGGGACGTCTGGAACACGCCCGCCATGCAGGTGCATTCCTACCGCAACGACGGCAAGGAACCGTGGGTGCGCCTGTCGTACTCCAACGCGCCGCTGCTGGAAAAGCTGGAGATCCACTACGTCGAGGAATTCGAGGGCGACGTGCCGCCAGCCGACGCCAACACCAAGCCGGTGCCGGCCCGCGCCCCGGGCGCCGCGCGCTCGCGCGACCTGGCGCTGCGCGAGCAGATCACGCCGGAAGGCGCCTGGCTGATGGGCTATGAGTGGCTGATCGATATCGACGTGCTGGAATCCAAGGCGCTGCACTGGCCCTGGGCCGAGGTCTCGCGCCACCTGCCGACGGTGGAGGACATCGCGCGTGGCTACAACGGCCGCCGCCTGTTCGTGCTCTACAACCCGGCCACCGAGCGGCGCATCGGCACCACGCACAGCTTCTTCGCCACCATTTCGTCCTCGCCGCCGGACAACCATCACGTGCCGCATCGCCACAGCTCGTCGGCCATCAACTACTACCTGCGCGGCAACGGCTACAGCAAGGTCAGCGGCGAACGGCTGGACTGGAAGGCCGGCGACCTGATCCTGTCGGCGCCGGGCTGGGCCATGCACTCGCACCATTCCGGCACCGAGACCACGTCCGCGCTGACCGTGCAGGACCATCCGCTGCAGATCGCCATGGAATCGCTGATCTGGCAGGAGCGCATGCAGGAGCCCATCCTGGCGCTGGGCAGCCAGAGCGGCTTCGAGAGCAACCGCGCGCAGCTGGCCGCCGCGTCCTGAGCGCCGCCGCGCCGACACCGACATGAACCCTGGATCCGACATGACCCTGACCGAGCTTTCCGACGCCCCGGCGCTGCGCGCGCGCCTGCGGGATTTCTATGAAGACTACGCCCACTGCCTGGACGAGGACCGGCTGGAGCAATGGCCCGACTTCTTCACCGAGGACTGCCATTACCGCGTGCTCTCGCGCGAGAACCACGACGCCGGCCTGCCGCTGGGGCTGATCTATTGCATGAACAAGAACATGGTGCGCGACCGCGTCACCGCGCTGCGCGAGACCACCATGTTCGAGCCGCGCGCGCTGCGCCATTTCATCAGCGGCGTGCGCGTGACCGAGGTCGATGGCGACCGCATCGTCGCGCAGGCCAATTTCGCGGTGATGGAGTCGCTGTCCGACCGCGAGCCCACGCTGAACATGGTCGGCCGCTACCTGGACGAGCTGCGCGTGACGCCGCAGGGGCTGGCGTTCAGCCGCCGCGACTGCGTCTACGACAACTACCGCGTGCGCACCTCGCTCATCGTCCCCATCTGAATCCGCCGCAAGGAAATCCGTCATGACCTGTCCCGACGCCGCCACGCGGCAAGAAGCGCCCGCCGCGGCCCCCGTCCATATCGAGCGCCGCTGGCCCAAAGAAGGCTATACGCGCATCCCCAACTGGGTCTACACCGATCCGGCCATCTTCCAGAAGGAGATGGACGTGTTCTTCGGCGGCAAGACCTGGAACTACGTGGGCCTGGAATGCGAAGTGCCCGAGACCGGCTGCTTCAAGCGCAACTGGATCGGCAACCGTCCCGTCATCATGGTGCGCGGTGAAAACGGTGATATCCACGTGCTGGAGAACCGCTGCGCCCATCGCGGCGCGCAGATCTGCTGGCAGAACACCGGCAAGGTGGCCGATTTCACCTGCCCGTACCACCAATGGAACTATGACCTGGAAGGCAATCTGCAGGGCGTGCCGTTCCGGCGCGGCGCGCTGGGCAAGGGCGGCATGCCGCGCGACTTCGATCCCAAGCAGAACGGCATCCGCAAGCTGCGCAGCGTCAATCGCGGCGGCTCGGTCTGGGCCACCTTCGCCGAGGACGCGCCCAGCTTCGAGGACTACTGCGGTCCGGAAGTGCTGGCCGAGATCGATCACATGCTGCCGGGCAAGCCGCTCAAGCTGCTGGGCTACAGCCGCCAGCTGATCCCCAGCAACTGGAAGATGTACCTGGAGAACCTGAAGGATCCGTACCACGCGACCCTGCTGCACACCTTCTACATCACCTTCGGCCTGTGGCGCGCGGATTCCAAGTCCGAGTGCATTCCGACCGGCGGCGGCGCGCACAGCGTGATGGTGTCGCACAACGAAGGCAAGAAGAAGACCGAGGCCACCACCGAGATGAGCCGCTTCCGCGAGGACCTGGAGCTGCTGGACCTGGAGACGGTCACGCCGCGCGCCGAGTTCAATCGCGGACGCGTCGGCGGCGCCTGGGTGTTCCCGGCGGCGCAGTTCGGCATCCAGGCCAATTCGCTCAAGACGCGCCACGTCATTCCGCGCAGCCCCACCGAGCACGAGCTGGTGTTCACCTACTACGGCTACGAGGACGACGACGAGGAAATGACGCGCCTGCGCCTGAAGCACGCCAACCTGCTGGGGCCGGCCGGCTTCGTGTCCATGGACGACAGCGAGATGCTGAACCAGGTGCAGATCGGCGTCACCGGCTACCCGGAAGCGCGCGGCATCGTCGAAATGGGCGGCCGCGACACCGAGCCGGCCGACTACATGGTGACCGAGGTGCTGATCCGTTCGTTCTACGACTACTACCGCAAGGCGATGGGGCTGTGAGCATGGAAACCTGGAAACGCGTGGCCCAAGTGGGCGATATCTCGCCCGACACCAATACCCTGCGCGTCATGCTGGACGGCGAGGGTGTCTGTCTCTATGACTTGCAAGGCGAGATCTGCGCCACGCAGGACCGCTGCCCGCATGGCAACGCCAGCCTGGCCGACGGCTACCTCGAGGACGGCACCATCGAATGCCCGCTGCACCAGGGCGTGTTCGACATCCGCAGCGGCAAGCCGAAATGCCCGCCCGTCACGACCGACCTGCGCCGCTACGAGGTGAAGGTGGACGGCGATGTCATCTACCTGAAGGCGGAAGCCGCGTGAACGCCGGCGCCATCGTCATCGTCGGCGCCGGCCAGGCGGGCGGCTGGGCCGCCACCACGCTGCGCGACCGCGGCTACGACGGCCGCATCGTGCTGCTGGGCGACGAGCCGCACGCGCCCTACGAACGGCCGCCGCTGAGCAAGGCGGTGCTGTCCGGCCAGGCCCTGGCGGAAAGCACCGAGCTGTTCGCCGCGCACAAGCTGGAGTCGATGGGCATCGAGTTCGAGC
Organism: Achromobacter sp. 413638; assembly: GCF_043119405.1. Taxonomy (NCBI): domain Bacteria; kingdom Pseudomonadati; phylum Pseudomonadota; class Betaproteobacteria; order Burkholderiales; family Alcaligenaceae; genus Achromobacter; species Achromobacter sp. 413638. Next base: position 56,316 of record NZ_JBICCO010000023.1, on the reverse strand, counting down.
CCGGCGTCGCGGCGCTGCGGCTGCGCGTCGCGGACAGGCGGGTGGACACGTCCGCCGGCCAGGCGCTGGCCTACGACAAGCTGATTCTCTGCACCGGCGGCCGGCCCACGGTGCCGGCGCTGCCGGGCGTGGACCATGACGGTGTGCATGTGCTGCGCACGCGGGCCGACGCCGAACGGCTGCGCGCCCGGCTGGGCCCCGACCGGCATGTGCTGATCGTGGGCGGCGGCTGGATCGGGCTGGAGGTCGCCGCCACGGCGCGCCAGTCCGGCAGCAAGGTCACGGTGCTGGAGCGCGAGGCGCGGCTGTGCGCGCGCAGCGTGCAGCCGGGCGTGTCGGCGCATCTGGCGACGCTGCACGCGGCCAACGGCGTGGCGCTGCGGCTGAACGCCGGCCTGCGCGCCGTGGGCGGTTCAGCCGATGGCCGGCCCGTGGCGGAACTGGCGGATGGCTCCTCGATCGCCGCCGACGCGATCGTGCTGGGCGTGGGCCTTACGCCCAACGATGCGCTGGCGCGCGACGCCGGCATTGCCTGCGATCGCGGCGTGCTGGTGGACGAGCGTTGCCGCACGTCGGCGCCGGACGTATACGCGGCCGGCGATGTGGCCGTGTCCGCGCGGCCCGGCGGCGGCCGCTTGCGGCTGGAGTCCTGGCAGAACGCGCAGGATCAGGGCACGGCGGCGGCGCTGTCGGCGCTGGGCCTGGGCGAAGCGTATCGGCCGACCGGCGCGGTCTGGTCCGAGCAATACGACGCCATGGTGCAGATCGTCGGCTTTCCGGCGCTGGCGGCCAGCGAGGTGCTGCGGCCGCAGGCGGATGCCCGCGCGCTGCTGTCGGTGGCGCTGGATGCGGAAGGCCGCGCCGTGGCGGGCGTGACAGTGAACGCGGCGCGCGAACTGCGCCAGCTGCGCAAATGGATCGCGCAGGGCGCGGTGCTGGATCCGGCGCTGCTGCGCCGGTCGGACGCGCCGCTGGCCAGCGCCCAGATCGGATGATGGCGACCCCGGAACCTGGCAAGGAGCATGCAATGGAACTTGAACACCTGCTTACCAAGGCCGCTTGCGAAGAAACCGTGCTGGCGTTTTTCCATGCGTTGGATACGCGCCGGCACGAAGCCGCCGCCGCGCTGATGACCGAAGACGGCTGCTGGGAACGGCAAGGACGGCTGCTGTCCGGCCGCGAACAGATCCTGGACGCGCTCAACGGCCGCGCGCCGGATCGCGCCACCTGCCATGTCGTGACCAATCTGCGGCTGGCCACGCTGGACGGATCGCGGGCCACGGTCGCCTATTTCCTGACCGCCTACGAGAGCCGGCCCACGGAGCAGGGCGGGGCGCCCCGGTTGGTCGCGATCCGCGAATGCCAGGACACGCTGGTGGCCACCGCGCAGGGCTGGCGGCTGCAGGACAAGCGCAGCCGCCGCCATCTGCCGCCCGAATGAGCGCCGGATGTCGAGCCTCAGGCACTGAATCGCAGCCATCGAATCACAGCCACTGCATCACAGTCACCGAATCCCAATCATCCCGGAGAACCTTCCATGGATTCCGCCACCATCAAGGCGCTGGCGCAGCGCCTGGACCAGGCCGAGCGCGGCCGCAGCCAGGTGCGCCAGCTGTCGCTGGACCATCCCGACATCACCATCGCCGACGCCTACGCCATCCAGCGTGAATGGGTGGCTTCCAAGATCGCGGCGGGCCGGCGGCTGGTCGGCCACAAGATCGGCCTGACCTCGCGCGCCATGCAGCTGTCGTCGCAGATCGACGAGCCGGACTACGGCGCGCTGCTGGACGACATGCTGTACGGCGACGGCGCCGAGATCCCGCGAGATCGCTACATCGTGCCGCGCGTCGAGGTGGAACTGGCCTTCATCCTGGAGCGCCGCCTGCAAGGGCCGGACGTGACGCTGTTCGACGTGCTGGACGCCGTGCGCTACGTGATTCCCGCGCTGGAAATCATCGACGCGCGCTCGCACCAGATCGATCCCGACACCAAGCGCCCGCGCAAGGTCTTCGACACCATCGCCGACAACGCGGCCAACGCCGGCGTGGTCATGGGCGGCCGCCCTGTGCGGGTCGGCGACACCGACCTGCGCTGGGTCGGCGCCATGATGTCGCGCAACGCCGTGATCGAGGAGACCGGCCTGGCGGCCGGCGTGCTGAATCATCCGGCCAACGGCGTGGTCTGGCTGGCCAACAAGCTGGCCGAGCACGATGTGGCGCTGGAGGCCGGGCAGATCATCCTGAGCGGCTCCTTCACGCGGCCGGTCTACGCCGAGCGCGGCGACACCTTCCACGTCGACTACGGCGCGCTGGGCGCCGTCAGCTGCCGTTTCGTCTGAGGAAAGCCGGATCCAGGAATACCCGCAGCAACCCGCGCGCCACATATCCACTACACAGGGCGCGCGCTACCATTGAACAGGAGACAAACTTGAAACCCTACAAGAGCTTGATCGGAACGGTCGCCGCCGCCTGCGCGTCGCTGGCGTTCTGTACGGCCCAGGCCGAGCCGGCCTGGCCCACCCACGTCATCACCCTGGTGGTGCCCTTCGCGGCCGGCGGCGGCGGCGACACGCTGGCGCGGCTGATGGCCGAACCGCTGGGACGCGAGCTGGGCCAGACCATCATCGTGGAAAACCGGCCGGGCGCCGGCGGCAATATCGGCACGTCCATCGCCGCGCGCGCCAATCCCGACGGCTACACGCTGGCATATGGCACCAACGGCACGCAGGCCACCAATCACTGGCTTTACAAGAGTCCTGGCTACGCGCCGGGCGACTTCGAGCCGGTGTCGCGCTTCACCATCATTGCCGCGGCCCTGGTGGTGAACAGCGCCGATGAACGCTTCAAGACCCTGGAGCAGCTGATCGCCTACGCCAAGTCGCGTCCGGGCGAACTGACCTGTGGCTCGGCCGGCAACGGCACCTCGTCGCACCTGGCCTGTGAACTGCTCAACCAGATGGCGGGCATCAAGGTCATGCACATCCCGTACAAGGGTGGCGGCGCGGCCATGACCGACCTGCTGGGCGGCCGCATCTCGTTCATGATCGACGTGATGCCCAACGTCTCGGGCCAGATCGCCGCCGGCAAGCTGCGCGCGCTGGGCGTGACCACGCCGGAACGGGTGGCGTCCAATCCGGACATTCCCACCGTCAGCGAGGCGGGCGTGAAGGGCTACGAGTTCTACGCCTGGGACGGCCTGTACGCGCCCAAGGGCACGCCGGTCGCCGTGCTGGACAAGCTCAACGCCGCCCTCAACCAGGTGCTGCAGAAGCCCGAGGTGCGCAAGATGCTGGAATCGCGCGGCGCCATTCCGTCGCCGACCACGCGGGCCGGCCTGAAGGACTTCGGCGCCGAGGAATACGAGCGGCTGGGCAAGGTGGTGAAGACCGCCGGCGCGTCGATCGACTGAGCGGGGCCAGGGCAGGCGGTGCGCAAGCGGACCGCCTGCGCGCCGCGCGACCGGATCAGCCCAGCATCCGCAGCGCCATGGCGACGAGCCACTGCGCGTCGGCGGGCCTGGCATGCTCGCGGGCCTGCGAGTCGGCGCCCACCGCCACGAAAGGCGCCCGCACATGGGCGCCGATCTGGCCGGCGATGGGCTGGTGGTAGTCCGTGACCGCGAGCACGGGGCGCGCATCGCCGTTCAGGCAGGCGTCCAGATGCGAGGTCCGGGGCGTCATCAGGGGGTTGAGCCCGTTCCAGCGGTCGGCGGCGCCGGCGTCGCGCGCCAGGCGCGTATAGCTGGGGCAGCTCCAGATCTCGCTGTCTATGCCCCAGTCACGGCGCAGCCACCCGGCCGCCTGGATCACGCGCGACAAGGCCTTGCCCGCGCCGCACAGCCGGATCCGCGCGTCGGCCGACGCCGGGCCGATGCGGTACATCCCGCGCCAAGCGGCTTGCGCGTCCGGCTCGCTGAGCGGATCCGCGCCCGCGTCATCGCCATGCAGCGTCAGGTAGCAGCAGCCGGCGTCACCGTCCACATACAGGGCTTGCAGCGCGCCCCGCAGGATCGCGCGGGCCTCGTCGGCCGATGCCGGGTCATACGGCGTGCAGGGCAGGTAGGCATTGAGCCAGACCGGCACATCGGGCATCACGCCCTTGGTCCAGCGCGACGGCGTGGTTTCCGCCAGGTTCAGGATGATGCCGCGATCCTGCGTTTCCCAGCAGGCCGCGCGCAGCGCGCTGGCGGCGCTGGCGCGCAAGAAATACAGCAGCGGTTTTTCATGGCCAGGCTCCGCGCCGCCGAAGCGCAGCGGCCAGGCCGCCGCGAGGCCGGCGTCGGGCACATCGTCCGCGCCCGGGCCCTTGATCAGCGACAGGTGGCTGGCGTCCCCGGCATCCGCGAGCAGCGCGCGCGCCAGTCCCCGAGCCATCGCGGCCGGCGACTCCCGTGCCTGATGCGCCGCGCCGGAACGACGGGCGGCCATGCGCGCCAGGCAGGCCTGTGCGGCGGCGCGAGTGCTGGCCGAAGGTCGCGGCCCATTGTGCGTGCGGGTGGACATCAGTGTTTGCTCGGCGGATGCACGCGGCGGCGCGTGCTTTGATTAGAATTGCATTTGCAACTATTGTAGCAGCAAGTATTCCACGCAATCAAACCGGAGCGCTCCATGGCAGCCGACAACCGAAATCCCATCACGTTCTACACCGCCGACACGCCCAACGGCCTGAAGGTCGGCATCTACCTGCATGAGGCGGGCCTGGCACACCAGCGTCATCCCGTGGACCTGGGCGCGGGCGAGCAAAAGCGGCCCGAATACCTGAAGATCAACCCGAACGGCAAGATTCCCGCCATCGTCGACCACGAGGCCGGGCTGACGGTGTTCGAATCGGGCGCGATTCTTTCGTACCTGAGCAACAAGACCGGCCATCTGCAGCCGGACACGCTGGCCGGACAGCTGGCGGTGCAGCAATGGCTGCATTTCCAGATCGGCGGCATCGGCCCCATGCTGGGCCAGCTCTGGTGGTTCCTGCATGGCTCCAAAAGCGGCAACGAAGAGGCGATCGAGCGCTACCGCAAGGAGTCGCTGCGCCTGCTGGGCGTGGTGGACCGACGGCTGGCCGAATCGCGCCATCTGGCCACGCCGGATTACTCGATCGCGGACATCGCCGCCTTTTCCTGGCTGAGATCGGCTGAGGAGCTGCAGCTGGACATCGCGCCGTTCGCGCACGTGGGCCGGTGGCTGGAGGCCATCGAGGCGAGGCCGGCGGTGCAGGCCGCCGTGCGGGAAAACCAGGGCGGCTGATTGCGGACGAAACGGTCCGCAATGTTGCGCCCGCCGGCTGCTTTTTCCAACGGGTTCCCGGGCGCACACTGCCGTCCGTCATCACCCCCAAGGAACCCAGACCATGACATCCGCACACGTCGCCGCCTTCGTTGCCGGCCCCCAGCCCACCGTCTTCATCGTCAACGTCATCCATGCCCATCCCGGCAAGCAGGAGCAAGCCTTCAGCGCCATCCAGGACGTGGTGCACTACGTCGCCCGCACCAAGCAGGGCTTCCTGTGGAGCAATCTGTCCAAGAGCACCGACGGCAAGACCGTTGTCAACATCGAGGCCATTTCCGGCGCGAACAAGGTGGACGAGTTCTTTTCCGATCCGGTATTCCTGGAGAAATTCCGCCGGCTCGACGAGGTGTCCACGAGCGAATTCCATACCTATCGCGTGGATGACCTGGTGCTGCCCGGGGCATGACCTCGTGCGGCTTGAGCGCCCCAGGGCTGGCGGGCGCGAGGCGCACTGAGCATCATGCATCCGCCCGCCAGCGCCACGGGCAGCCGGCAACGATGCCCTGGGCGGCCAGGGCATCGCCATCGCTGGCCGACGCGTCGGCGTAGTCGATGGGGGCTTCGGCATTCGGCCGGTTGTGCCAGAGGGCGCGTTCGGGCGGACAGACCGCATGCAGGCTGGTCACCAGCCATAGGGCGCCGCTGCGGGCCAGCGACAGGGTGGCGTCGCAAATGATGCCGTCGCGGCTGGCTTGCGTGCCGCGTTGCCCGATCAGGGCGTAGCGGCCGGTCAGGACCAGCGCATCGTCCCGCGCCCGCAGGTCCAGCACGCGTTCCAGCACCAGATCCGTCAGCACGAACCGGCGGACATGCAGGAAGCGCTGGAACGATTCGACCGTGGTCGCGCTGCCCTTGATGCTGAACTGCGCATGCGCGAACGTGGCGCGCAAGGCCGTCCAGTCACCGTGGATGAAGGCGCTGCGCAGTTCGCGCAACAGAGCCAGCGCCTCCGGCGGCGGCGTGTCCATCAGCGCAGGAAGCTGGCGGCGGCCGGTTGTGCGAACGGCACGGCCGGCCTGGCCGGGTCGGCTTGGCGGGCACGGCGCCGGATGAGGCGGGCGACCGAGGCGCCGTAGCGCATGTCGGTGTCGCGGATGCCCAGCCAGGCCACGTGCGAGTCGCCGGCGGTCGCGCGCACCCGATTGCCTTCCCAGAAGACGTAGCGCCCGTCGGGCAGGCGGCTGTAGTCCAGCGCGATGATGTCCAGGCCCACCGCCCGTGCCGCCGCCAACACGCGTTCCGGATGCGGCTCGCCCTCCAGGCGGAACACCTCGTCCATCGAGCAGGTCTGCGCCCACAGGGCCGCATCCTTGTAGTTGACGAAGGCGGATATCGAGCGCATGAAGTGGGCGGGAATCACCTCATCGTCCACGACATAGCTGCGGAATTTGTGGAAGTAGAGCCCGGAGCGCTCGGTCTCGACGAACTCGATGGCGAGATTCAGGGGCAGCATGCCCTTCGCGTCCGGATAGGTCTGCAGGGCGAGCCGGCGCTGGGTCTCGATGGTGCGCTGCGCGTCCTCGGGCGTGCGCGCCAGATACATGCCCGACCCCCGATGCATGCCGTCGCGCCGCAGCACCAGCGGGTACGTCAGGTCGGTGATGTCCTCGAAGGCCGAGAAATGCTGGTACTTCGCGCATTCGATGCCGGCATCGGCCCAGCGGCTCAGGTAGAAGGAATGCAGGCTGTGCGCGTTCTCGACAGTGCCTATGACGGGAAAGCCGCGGGCCAGCAGTTCCGCTTCCCGGCGCGCGCCGTAGTAGACATAGTTGCGGTTGTAGTATCGGTAGACCGAGACGTACATCGCGTCATAGCGGTCGAGCCGGGGCAGCGGGTTCCAGGGGTTGTACAGGTGCCATTCGATGTTCTGCTCGTCCAGCCCCCAGACGATGGAGCGGTGTTCCATGGGCAGCATGAAGCCCGTCAGGGTTTCGAAGCCGGTCATGATGAGCACGCGCAAGCGCTTCATTGCTGTCCTCCGTTGGGGAAGGCGGGAGCCCGCGTCACCGGCAGATGCCGCAGACCGTGGAAGCTGACCGTGGGATGCCAGAGCGGCGCGCCCGCCAGCGACAGGCGGGGAAAGCGCGCGACGATGGCCTGCAGCGCGCGCTGGCCCTGCATGCGGGCAAACCAGCCGCCCAGGCAGGCATGGCGTCCCAGGCCGAAGGCCACGTGCCTGTTGTTCGTGCGGGTGATGTCGAAGCGCTCGGGATCCTCGAAGACCTCGGGATCCCGGTTGGCCGCGCCCAGCACCAGCATGAGCTGGTCGCCGGCGGCAATCCGCTTGCCCGCCAGTTCGTGGTCCTGCGTCGCCACCCGCCAGGCGATCTGCTGGGGCGATTCGACACGCAATATTTCCTCGATGGCCTTGGGCCAGAGATCGGGCTGCTCCCGCAGCAGGCGTCGCTGCTCGGGATGGCGCAGCAGCAACAGCAGGCCGTTGCCGATGAGATTGACGGTGGTCTCATGTCCGGCGGGGAACATAAGCACCAGATTGGCCAGCGCGTCCTCGAGCCCGACGGGATGCTCCTGCATGGAACGCATCAGATCGCCCGCCAGTCCGGCATCCTCGGGGCATTCCATTTTCTCGCGCAGATATTCCTTGAACGCGGCGATGCCGGCCGCGGCATCACCGAGCACCGGGGCCGCGGGCAGCGGTTCGATCAAGGAGGCCACCTGGTTGGACCAGGCCTTGACCTGGGCCTGGTCGGCGGAGGCGACATCGAATACGCGGCAGACCGTGCTGACGGGCACGGGCAGCGCGAAGTCGCCGACGGCATCGAAATCCTGGTCGCCGTCCAGCGCGTTCAGCCGCTGTTCCAGGATGTCGTCGATCATCCGCGCCAGGCGTCCTTCGCTGGCCGGGCTGAACGCCTGGATGATGGCCCGCCGCAGCGGCTTGTGATCCGGCTCGTCGCGATTCAGCACGGAGTGCGTGAGCAGCCACGCCACGCCGGGGCGCGAGCGGTAGCGCTGGGCAAAACCGGGCCAGCGCGAGACTTCCGAGCTGTATGAAGGATCGCGCAAGACTTGGCTGACTTCCGCATAGCGGGTCAGCACCCAGATGCCCATGGCGCTCCTGTGCACGGGATCCTGCTCGCGCAAGTCCCGGTAGTGGGCATAGGGCGCGGCCGAGAAATTCTTGGCAAAGGGGTTGAAGCGCATGTCATTCATGATCCGTTCTCCAGCCAGTCGAGCAGGGCGCCATCGTCGCGCGGCCGTTCGCCGTGCGCCCGCAGCAGGATCTCGGCGGCCAGTCCGAACGGCAGCGTGACGATCAGCCCGCGGGGCTTGAAGCTGGCCAGGTAGATCGCCGCTTCCGCCACGCTGTCGATGCGCGCGAGCATGGCGCGCAGGTCTTCCGAGGATTGGATGCGCCAGCGCCGGCTGTAGGTGCGCGTGCGTTCTCGGGCGTGCGGGTCCAGCGCCAGCATGGCCCTGGCGAGGTCGACCAGGGCCAGCGCCGTGATGCGGTCCTGTCCGCTCGCCAGGGCGCCGATATCGCGCCACAGTTGCGGTTCCAGCCGGCAGCGGAAGGCCCGCGCGGCGGGCACCGGCGCCTGCGCGCGCAGGGAGCGGACCACGTCGGTCATGTCGGTGGGCGCGGCGCCCACCAGGCGGGCGGCGAGCGCGCGCAATTGTGGCGACAGCGCATCGCTGCCCGCGTGGGCCACCGGGGCGTCCAGGGTCGTCATCGGATGGTTGACTCGAAGGGGTGGATGGCCACCGGCCGTGGCCAGAGCGCGTAGGCGCGCAGCTGGCCGCTGGCGGTCAGCCTGGCCAGCAAGCCGTCGCTGGGATAGCGCATGCCGCGCAGATGTTCCAGCAGCTTGCGGGCGCCGCGCTGGGTCACCAGATAGCAGCTGGCGCCGCCACAGGACCAGGCCTCGTAGACCGACAGGGCGCCAGCCCGGCGAACGGGCGTGTCCCGCTCGGGATTGAAGGCGGGCCGGATCGAGGCCAGCGTCTCGTCGTTGAGATAATGCAGGTAGACCAGGTCGCCATCGCCAGGAAGCCCGCGCAGCAGCGTCCACAGATCCAGCGAGGGCGGCAGCACGAGGTCGTCTTCGCACACCAGTCCATAGCGCCGGTCGGACTGGCACAGCATGCGCCAGACGTGGGCATGGGACAGCGCGCAGCCCACTTCCGCGTGCGACATGGGGCCGGACAGTCCTTCATTCTGCGGATGCAGCTCGCCGGCGCCTCGCATGGCGTCGAGGTCGAGATCCGCGCCTTCCACCGCGTCGACGAAGGTCGCCGGCCAGCCCAGGCGGCCGAATTGCCTTTCCATATGCCGGCGGCGCGCACCGCTGCGCGGCAGGCTGATGCAATAGACGCCGCAGGGCAGCCCCAAATGGCCCGCCATCATGCGGCTCTCAGGTGCGACACCAGCCGCTGCAGCTCGTCGAATTCCTCGGACGCCTGCGGATCCGGGTGGGCCGTGGCTTGCGGCTTGAGCGTCAGCCGCTGCCCGAGCAGCAGGCCATCCATGCCGCAGGACTGATAGCATTCGATCGCGTCGGCGGCGGTCTCGACGATGGGCTTGCCCGCCAGATTGAACGACGTGTTCAGCAGCACCGGCACGCCGGTGAGCGCGCCGAACGCCTCGATGATCTCGTACAGCCACGGATTGTGTTCACGGCGCAGCGTCTGCACGCGCGCGGTGCCATCCACGTGCGTGATGGCGCCGAGCTGGTCCCGCAGCGCTTCCCGGACGGGGAACACGCGCAGCATGAACGGGCTTTCGTCATCGCCGGCCTCGCCCAGGTCAAACCATTGCCGCGCCTGCTCGTAGAGGACCACCGGGGCGAACGGCCGGAACAGTTCGCGATGCTTGATGCGGGCGTTCACGATATGGGTCATGGCCGGGCTGCGCGGGTCGGCCAGGATGCTGCGATTGCCCAGGGCGCGCGGCCCGTGCTCTGAACCATGCTGGAACAGACCCAGGATGCGGCCCTCGGCCAGCAGGGCCGCGATGTCTTGCGCGCTGGCCTGGCGCGTCGAGATGCCGTGGTCGGCCAGCGTGCGTTCCAGCGCCTGCGAGGTCTCGGCGGGCGGGCCGAGGTAGTCGGTGGCCACCGGCGCGCGCGGATGTCCCGCCAGGATTTGGGCGCCATACAGCGCGCAGGCCAGCGCATGGCCGTTGTCGCCGGGGTTGGGCGCGATGTAGAGCTGGCGAAAACCCGCCTCGTCGGCGATGCGCTGATTCGCGCAGCTGTTCAGCGCCACGCCGCCGGCCAGGCAGATGGCGTCCACGTCCGGCAGGCGGCGGCGCAGCGCGCCGGCCGCGTTGAGCATGATCTCCTCGATCATGCGCTGGATCGCGAAAGCGATGTCGGCATGCCCGGGCAGCAGCGCGCCATCCTCGCGGCGTGGCGCGTAGCGCGCGACCTGGGGCAGGTATTCGGCCGCCGGCGGGAAGGAGAACGAGCCGTCCTCGTGCAGTCCGAGCGCCGGCCGCAGCTTGCGGTAGAGCGTGTCGCGGCCATAGGAAGCCAGGCCCATGGTCTTGCCTTCGTCGCCCGCGTAGAACCCCAGATGGCGCGAGAATTCGGCGTACAGCAGTCCGGGGCTGCTACCGGGATGCAGGTGTTCCTGCAAGACCTCCATGCTCAGGCCATGCGCATGGCTCAGGGTCATGGCGATCCGCGATTCGTCCATGCGCCCCAGATCCTCGCCGCTCTCGTCGGCGGTCAGCACGGCGGCGCGCTCGAACGGACTGGGCAGGTAAGCCTGCCATTGATGGATCTGGTGGTGTTCCAGGCCGCGCACGACCTCGGCATTGGGGAACAGGCATTCCAGCAGCGTGCCGACGCGTCCCCAGTTGAAGGCGAAGTGGCAGTCGGCGGTGACGATCATGTCGATGTCTTCCGGCCCCAGCGGCAGGCCGCCGAGCAGGTGGCGCACGAATGGCAGCAGCGCGTCCTCGGAGATGAATGACGGCGGAAAGCCGTTGAATGAATAGTCGAGCGCGTCGCGGATGGCGTGGTCCACGTCGGACTCGCCGCTGTGGATGTCGGTCAGCTCGCGCCGGCTGAACAGCAGCGAATGCTTGCAGCCGGTGTAGCGGTCCAGCGTCAGGGCGCGCACCCCGTGGCGGGCGGAGACCAGGGCCGCGGCGGCGCCATGGCCGGTGGAGCAAAGGCCCAGCACGTTTGCCGCGCTGTGCCGGGGCGTATCGGGCGTGGTTTCAGGACCAGTCATCGGGACCCTCGTAGATGCGTGGATGGCTGCGGGCGACGTCGCCGGCGGTGACGCTCTGGGCCACCAGCGAATCGATGTAGGCCTGCAGGCCGGCATTGGCCCGCAGCATGGAGTTGAAGACCGAATTGACCCAGGTCAGGCAGTCAAGCTGGCATTTGTCGATCAAGGCGTCGAAATTGGAAGGCAGCGGATTGGCGGCCAGCGCCGTGATGATGGCTTGCAGGTCTGTCGCGACTTGTTGCCTGGAGGTGGCGTCCAGGCCCTGCTGCGCCTGCAAGGCCGTCAGCAGCGCCTGGGTCTGGGCGCTGATCTGAGCCACCGGAATGGAGGTTTCGGTGGCGGCCTCGCCCACGCCCTTGATGCGGCTCCATATCTGGTAGACCAGCGCGATCGGCGCCGAGAAAAGGCTTTGCAGATAGACGGCGTCCAGCAGCCGTCCGGACATGCGGGTCAGGTTGTAGAGGCGCTTGGCGACCTTGCCCAGGTTGTACTTGGCCTTGCCCGGCGTGCCGAACTTCTTCACTTCCAGCGCCAGCTGCGCCAGGTAGTACGCGCGCAGGTCGGCGCCGATCGCGGCGTACAGGCTCGCCACCAGCGATTCCTGGCGGGTGTCCAGGTAGATCTCCTGGAGGAAGGCGTCCTGGGCGCCGTCCATGGTGGTGATGTTGCCCACCGGATCCTGCCAGGTCGGGTCGAGCACGTTGCTGGTGTTCATCACGATCTGCTGAGACGGGTTCGAGAAGATCCAGTCGAACTTGATCCAGCCCGGATTGCTGCTGACGTCGGCCCAGGCAATGGTGGCGGACTGCCCGGTGTCCGTGCGCGTGCCCGTGATCTGGCCGGCCGTGATCTGGGCCGGAGTCCAGGCGATGGGCGCGCCCTTGGGGCCGACCTCGCTGCTGCCCGAGGCCTGGAAGGGATAGGGGTAGATGCCGAACTTCAGCTCGACCAGCTGCGCCAGGATGCCGGGGACATTGGGCGTCGTCATCCCCCGGCTGCGCACGATCGTGCCCAGCGTGGCCTGGGCCTGGGCCAGCGTGGCGGCGTTGATGTTGACCCGTTCGGTGAAGTCCAGATCGCCCGGATAGAGCTGGAAAGTGTCCTGGGCGGTGGAACCGGACATGGCCAGGGCGGTCTGCACGCCCGCGGGCACCGGCGAGCCATTGCCGCCGACGGCCACCACCGCCGTCACGCTGGAGGCCAGCGGCAGCGAGCTGCCGTTGAAGTCGATCATCGCCACGTTGGGACCAAACACGGCGTTGGCGCTGTCGCGCACGAACCAGGTGCCCAGGCAGTTGATTGTGGCGGCCCTGACCCAGGCGCGCGTGGTCACGCCGTTGTAGGGCAGGCTTTGCTGGGTCAGCAGGGCGCCGACCTGGTCCGGGCCCCAGCCGGCGATCGCGGTCGGCGCCGGGGACAAGGCCAGCGCGGCGCTGGGCAGGTAGATCTCGCCGCCGGTCGTGCCCGAGGCGCTGGGCAGCGCGTAGGAGCCGGACGGCCCGGGCATGGCGCTGGCGATGGCGGGCAGGGGCGAGGGCAGGGCGCTGACCAGCGCGGGCGTGCCGGCAAAATTGCCCTGGGGATAGAGCGCCGCGTCGGCTTCGTTCACCATCGCGCTGGCGCCCAGGGCGGCGCTGGCGGTCGCGGTGCCGGTCTGCCGCCAGCGCCGCGCGCCAGTGTACAGATCGAAGGCCGACAGATTGCCCGCGCCGTCCTGCGCCATCAGCGTCGTGCCCCACAACGTCGGCGTGGCCGAGAGCGGCTGCGACAAGGTCACGGACCAGCACTGCCACCAGGTGCCGGGCAGGTCGATGAAGGTCCAGGCATACACCGCCAGCTGGCCCGAGCGCGCTGGCACGACGAGCCGGTCGCCCACCAGCAGCACTTTGGAGAAATCGATGCCGGTGATGCCGGGGGGGACCACATTGGCGGCGACGGCCTTGGTGGCGGTATCCACCACGTCGAAGCTGTCGCCCTGGCCATTGAGCAGCGCCTGTCCGGATCCGGGGCTGACCAGCAGGGTGACGGCGGCGGGCCGCGCGAGCGTCCAGCTGGAGCCGTCGGCCTTGAAGCCGTAGAGCGTGCTGCCGGCAGCGGCCAAGGGCAGGCCGGCGGCCAGCGTGGCGCCGCACGCGGAGAAGTCGGTGCTGGTGCGCGCGCTCCACTTGATGGCGGGTTGCGAACCCAGCGTCAGCGCATAGACGCCCATGCTGGATACCGCGTACAGCGTCGCGCCATCGCCGCCCAGCAGGGTGGCGGTCACCTTCGATTGCGAGGCGGCGTTCATGAAGGTGAGCGCGGACTGGACCCCGGGCGTGGCGGGGTTGGTCATGTCCACCGAGACCAGGTTTCCCTGGCCGGTGCAGAACCACACCGTGTTGCCGGTGGCGACCGGCGTCGCGTCCACCGGGCCGCTGACGATGGGCGCGCTGTAGGGCCACAGGTCCTGGCCCTGGTAGGTATCGTAGGCATGCAGCGCGGACATCTGCGCGCCGCTTTCGCCAAACATCGCCAGGCGGCCGTATCCCAGCGGTGGCGCGGTCACTGGAGATTGCACCAGCGGAGCCATGCCCGGGAGCACGCTGCCGTCGACCGTCTGATAGAAGTTCAGCAGCGTGCCGACGGTCGGGATCGCGATGCCGCCGGGGGCTGGCGGTGGCGGCGGCAGTTCCAGCAGCGGGTACAGCGCCTGTACGTAGTTCATCGCGCTGACCGAGGCGGATGCCGGATCGCTGGCCGCCAGGGCCTGGGCGCCCGACAGGCTGGAGGATCCCTCGAAATCGAGCAGTCCGGCATATGCCACGCCCAACTCATGCATCAACGATGCCGCCAGCGCGATGGTGCCGGACGCGGAATCCAGATACACCTGCTGCCAGCAGGCGTCCAGGACCTGGGCGGTGGCGGTCGTGGTGGTGGAATTGACGATCTGCATGCAGATGCCGTCCATCATCTGCACCGACAGCGGCTTGGTCAGGTCAAAGGTGATGGTCAACGCGCCGATCCGGGCGAGCACGGCGGCGTAGTTGCCATTGACGGTGGCCGGCGACGTGCCGGCGCCGAACAGGGCCTGCAAGGCGGGCGAGGCGGGCAAGGTCGTGGCCGAGCCCAGCGCGTCGGTCAGCAAGGCCGCCGCGGCATTCAGCACGGCTTGCTGCCGCGTGGTCCCACCGATGAATGCGATTGGCACGGGCGCTCCTTCAAGCGGCGGGGCTCATAGGAATTGGGAGGGGTCGACAAAGGTCGTCAGGAACGACCAGGTGTAGCTGACCGGCTTCTGGGGCAGCGCGCTGTAGCGCAGCGGCAGCACGCCAACGCTGTTCGTCGTGGTTGTCGCATAGCTGTTGGCGTCGTTCCACCAGGCCGAGGGCGTCGTCATGCCCCAGTGCTGGAACAGGCGCTGGCGGATGCCCAGGGCGGTCGCGGAATCATTGATGAAGACGCTCATTTCGCCGTCCATGCGCAGGCTGCGGGGCGAGAAATTGGCGCTGCCCACCACCGCGACGCGGTCATCGAACAGGGCGAGCTTGGAATGCACGTAGATGCCGCGGTAGTTGGCCGGCTGGCCCTGGAGCGCCTTGCCCGTGTCGGACGGCGGTGTGGCGAAGTAGCGCGCCGGGGAGCAGAAACAGACCTGCGGTTGCGTCGCGCTGTCGTGGATGTTCCAGACCTCGTGTATCCATACCCGGCGCGTTGTCCCTCCCTTGGTGAAGGTCACGGTGGTGTATTCGATGCCGCGCGGATCGAAGTTCAGCGAGGTGGTGTCCTGACTCGTGATGATGTCGCCGGCCTGCAGCGCGTAGTAGTCCCAGTCCTGCGAAGCGAGCTTCAGCGCGGCATAGGCATAGCGGATCAGTTTCAACTGTCCCTGTTCGATTGTGAAGTCGTCGCGGTACTCGCTCACGGTCGGATGAGGCACCATGACGATGACGCGGAAGCTGGCCGGCTGGGAGATCAGCCTGGCCGCCAGCGCCGCCACGATCTCGGAGGACGTGAAGGTGAAGTTCTCGAAGTAGATGTAGGACGTGGCCTTGTTGATGTTGACGATCAGCTGATCCAGGATTTGGTGCACGTCCGTCAGCAGCGCCTGGAGCTTGGAGGCCGAACCGCTCAAGTCCATCCGTTCGTTGCAGGTGATGGCCACTTGCGCGGGCACCTGCGGGGTCGAGGGCAGCGGCGAGACATACGGCGGCGGGGTGCCGGCCGGGCCGATGATGGAGTTGCGCGCGATCATCCAGTTGGCCACCTTGACATAGGTATTGCCGGACGGCGCGGGCTTGCTGTTGGCCTTGGACCAGCGGCGGTCGAATTCGGCTTCGATCAGATCGACGGCGGGGCCGGTCAGGGCCAGGCCGGTATCGTGCCAGCTGGCGCCGTCGTAGTTGCCGCCCTGGTCCAGCATGGTGTGGGCCTTGCTGTCGTAGTACGAGGGCGTGATCGTATTGAAGCCGGATACCAGGGCGATGCGCGTGCCGTTGACGCTGGCGATCACGATCTTCTGGTGGTTCGAGCCGAGTTCGGCAGGCAGGGGATACCAGTTCGGCCATTGCGCCTGGTAGTTTTCCAGGTAGACGGACACATTCGATGCCCCCTTGAGACCCAGCGCGGTCTGGGCGTTCAAGCGATGGTCGCCCTTGAATGCGCCGTTGGTATCGAACAGCTTCTGGAAGAGCACCGCGCCCAGCGTCGTGGCGATCTGTGTGTTGGCCCAGTTGCCGATGTCGGTCATCGCATACGCGATGGATGTGTTCCACATCATGACGTAGGCGTTGTGGCCGGCGCTGCCGATGGCCTTGATCAGGCCCTCGAACGAGACATCGGCGGGCAGGCTGGCCGGCGTGGCGAAGGACCCGTTGAGCACCGCGATCAAGACGTTGCGCATCGTCGGGAAGTACTCTTCGCCGTCGAGCAGGAAAGTCACGCTGGCGCTGTTCGGTCGCTGGATCACTTCCATGGCGGTCATCGCGGCCGAGGAAGCGCCGCTGGCCAGCACGGCCGCGCCGGACAGCACCGTGTTTTGCGACTGCAGATCGTAGGTGTAGAGCTTGCCGTCCGTCCCTATGCCGGCGACCAGCCCGCCAATCCGCACGGGTGGCGATATGAAGCTGGAGAGACTGGTCATGTGCCACGCCAGGGTCGGGTCCAGCGTGCCGTCGGGATCGACACTGACCGTATTGAGCGTGAGCGTGCCATTGGTCGCGAACGACAGCAGGCTGTGGCCGAGTTCTCGCGTCCACGGCACCGCGCCCGCGCTGCTGGACAGGGTGAAGCGGCCCAGGCTCTGTTCATTTACGGTATCAAGCAGCACGTATGCGCCATTCACGCTACCCATCAGCAGGCGGTCCTGGTCCAACGGGATCAGCACGCCGATGGCGGCTTCGGCTTCGATGGCCTTGGGCGCTTGTATGCCGTTGGGCGCCAGTGTCACCTCATACAGCGTCGACCCCGAAGCCACGAACAGCTGGTTGCCAAGCAGCGCGGGAGCCACGACCGTCAGGTCCACCCCGCCCAGGGTGGACCACAGCACCGTTGCCGTCGTGCCGGACACGGCCGCGCCGAACAGACCCTTGGCGGTGACCAGCACCAGCGTGCGATGGTCTCCCGTCGACAGCAGGGCCGACACCTTGCCCGGCGCCGTGCTGCCGCAGACATAGACAGGCGTGCCCAGCACGGGCGACGCGCTTTGCGGGCTGCTGACGCTGATCAGGTTGCCCTGGCTGGTGGCGAACCACAGGACGCCGTCCATGACCACCGGCGTGGCATCCACGCTGCCGCTCACCGATACGGTGTTGGCCCAGCCGTCGGCGACCGGCGACACGGCGGGGTCGTAAGCGTGCAGCAGCGTCGTCGACTGGGTGGTGCTTTCCCCGGCGTAGAGTATGCCGTTCCAGGCGAGTCCGGGCGCGGACAGGTATCCGCGCGACAGTGTGACCGTGCCCAGGACGGCGCCGGTGGCGCTGTCGGCGAACGCCAGGTTGCCCCGGTTGTCGCCGATGGCCAGAACATTGATGGGGGCCGTCATGCCTCGGCTCCCGTCGCCAGGGCGGCGTCGGCCAGCTCGGCGGCCCCCAACCGCGCCGGGTCCACCAGGAACTCGGACAGCATCGT
This sequence comes from Achromobacter sp. 413638, assembly GCF_043119405.1. Classification (NCBI taxonomy): domain Bacteria; kingdom Pseudomonadati; phylum Pseudomonadota; class Betaproteobacteria; order Burkholderiales; family Alcaligenaceae; genus Achromobacter; species Achromobacter sp. 413638. The sequence continues at coordinate 38,723 of NZ_JBICCO010000023.1, read as the reverse complement.
GCAATTGGGATAGTCCCAGAACAAGGTGGCCTCCAGATCGACGCGGGATTGATCCCCGATGTGCATGGCGAGGTTGACCGCGGCGAACGAATCCAGCCCGTACACGCCGAAATGGGTGTCCGGATTGATGTCCGCCTTCTGCATGTTCAGTTCCGCGGCCAGCAGCGCGGCCAGCCAGTCGCGGATCTGCGCCAGGGCCGTCTCGCGCGGCAGGCTGGCGAGGGCCGGCATGGCAGGCAGGGGCGGGCGGGTGCGCGACGTTTCCTGGCAGTGCGCGCGCCAGGACGACAGCGGGCTCAGGCGTCCGGCCCGGTGCGCGGCCGCCACGGCGCTGCGCCGGATCTTGCCGCTGGGCGTGCGCGCCAGGCTGCGTTCGCGCACCAGCACGACCTCGTCGACGGCGATGCCGTGCTGCTCGGCCAGCGCGCCGCGAACCCGTTCCAGCAGGCCCGGCATGTCGGGATGCCGGCGGGGGACTTCCAGCACCACCGCGATGCCGGCCTCGTCGTCGCCGAAGGCGGCCGCGCCCATCTGCGCCAGTGCCGGCTCCAGCGCCCGGCAGCTGGCTTCCATGTCCTCGGCGTGATGATTGCGGCCGCGCACGATGACGATGGCCTTGCTGCGGCCCACCACATAGAGTTCGCCCTTGTAGACGAAGCCCAGGTCGCCCGTTCTGACGTACTGGGCCGGATCGTCCGGCAACTGTGCGTGGAAGGCGGAATCCTCGTCGCCCACGGGTTCGGCGACGCTGTCGCCGGCCACCCATATCTCGCCCACGTCATAGGGCGACGCCTCGCTGCCATCCTGCTTGATGACGCGCACCGCCTGCAAGGGCGTGCCCAGTCCGACCAACCTGCGGTGTTCGCGGTCGGCTTTGGTCGTCAGCCGGATCTGGCCGGCGGCCAGAGCGTTGCGGTCCACGTCCAGCAGGGACGGCTTGTGCAGATGGCTGCTGGCCGAAACGATCAGGGTCGCCTCAGCCAGGCCGTAGCAGCTGGTGAAGGACGCCATGCGGAAGCCAAAGCGGCGGAACCGGGTGGCGAACTGCCGCAGCGTGGCCGGGTTGACGGTTTCCGCGCCATTGAAGGCGACCAGCCAGCGGCTCAGGTCCAGGTTCGCGCGCTCGATCTCGTCGTCGGAGGCCGCCAGGCAGGACTCGTAGGCGAAGTTGGGGCCGCCCGAGGTGGTCGCGCCGGTCATCGTGATCGCGCGCAGCCAGTTCAGCGGCGAGCGCAGGAAAGTGCGCGGCGCCATCAGCGTCGTGCGAAAGCCGGCGTACAGCGGCTGCACGATGCCGCCGATCAGGCCCATGTCGTGATAGGGCGGCAGCCAGACCAGTCCGCGCTGCTTGGAGGTATGCACGAACGCGCGACGGATCAGCTCGCTGTTGTGCAACAGGTTGCGATGGGAAATCCGCACGCCATGCGGCACGCCGACCGTGCCGGAACTGTATTGATGGATCGCGATGGCGTCCGGCCGGTTGCCGGACGGGCCGGCATCGGGCGGGCCGGCCAGGCAATCCTCCACCGCCAGCCAGCGCAGCGATGCCGGCTGCAGTGCCGGATCCCGCGTGGCCAGCGTCGCCCGGGTGGCGATGCCCCAGGTGGCCGCGCTGCCGGCGGCCACGTGCTCCAGCCTGGCGATGGCGTTCTTCTCGGTCGGCGGCTGCGTGGGCAGCGCCACCGCGCCGGCGCGCAGGATGCCGTAGAACGCGCGGACGAAATCCAGGCCCGGCGCGCAGGCCAGGATCACCGGCGCACCCGGCGCCACGCCAGCGGCGCGCAAGGCGGCGGCGACCCGGCTGGCCGCGAGGGCCAGGGTGGCGTAGCTGTCGGTGTCGACGATGTCGAGCCGGCTGTCCATGAAGGCGAATGCGGGCAGATCGGGTTGGTTCTCTGCGCGCCAGTCCAGCAGGGCGTCCAGCGACTGTGTTGGGTTCATTGCCGCGTCCCGGTGCTGGCTCGCTCGAAGAACGGCGTTTCGCGCGGGTCGAGCCAGTAGTTGTAGGTAAAGGCAGGCGCCAGGCATTCGACGAAGTGGGCCCAGCCCATGGGCAAGAGCAGCAGGTCGCCGGGGTACAGATCCAGGGCCACGGTGGGCACCGGATGGCCGGCCTCGCGGGGATCAAGCGGACTGCGCAGGAACGCGCTGCCCATCACCGATTCGGCCTGGATGTCCGGCAGCGCGCTGGGCGGATGCAGCCAGAAGCGCTTGTGGCCGATGACGCACAGCACGAAATTGTCCTGCGGGTCGGTGTGCAGGTTGGAGCACGAGCCCGCCGCGCCCATCCAGATGCAGGGCAGGTGCACCTCGTGCGGACGCAGGAAGGCCGGCCGCAGCAAGCCCAGCGCGTTGCGGAACTCCAGCGGCACCCGCAGGTTCCGGAATCGGACATAGAGATCCTGGCGCACCGTCTCGCCCAGGACAGCGGCGGCGAGATAGTCGTCCAGGCTGATCCGCGCGTCATTGGCGCTGCTGTCGATGGTGTTGTAGATGTGCGAGGGCTTCCAGCGCGGGTCGAGCATGAGCGCGCCCGCCCTGGCCCGCACGTCCTCGAAGGTGATGCCGGCCAGCGGGGTGCCGGCCAGGTAGCCGCGCACCACGACGGGCCGGGCCGCGCCGTTGAAGTGCGCGAGAATGTCCTCGTCCGGCGTATGCGCGCGCTCCAGGATCTCGACCCTGTCGAAGGGGCCCCGCCAGGTCCGCATCAGCCGCTGGATCTTGGCCGGATAGGCGCTCATGGACGTTCGTCCCCGTCCAGTCCCTCCGCGCCGGTCACGAAGTCGATGCCGGGTTCGGTGCGTTCCAGATCCTCCTCCAGGAACATTTCGAGCGTGACATCGACGTCGACATCGACGTCGACCTCGGTCTCGATGTCCGCCTCGACATCGGCGTCCACGTCGACGTCCACGTTGGGATCGTCGGGAATCTCGACATCGTCGCCGATGTCCAGCTCCTCTGGATTGTTCAGGCTGGCATCGTCCGAGGCATTGTCGAATTCTTCGGATTGTTCGTCGAAATCGTCTTCCAGGTCCTGGCAGGTACCGCCTTCCAACAGTCGAGTGTTCGCCATGTCAGTGTCCGGGCTATGAGTCAGATTAGGGGCGGGCGGGCGTCATTGGCATTTCTTTTCCCACATTTCGATGCTGTCGTCGGTCGCGAGCCGCTGGTAGCCGCTCACCCGGGCGCGCCACAGCAACAGTCCGCCCACGCCCAGGGCGCCGATGCCCAGGCCGATCAGCAGGTAGCCCCACCACGGGAAGCCGGGCGAGGGCGGGTTGGGGGTGTTGCCCGCGGGCGTGCCATACCAGTTGATCGCGGTCGGCGCGGGCTTGTTGGCGTAGAAGATTCCCTTGAAGGCGCGCTGCTGCTTGCGCGGATCGAGGTAGAACGAGATGGCGCCGTTGTTGTAGCTGCTGTCGCCGCTGACGTTCTCCCCCGACCAGTACAGCGTGTTGCCGGTGGTCTGGTACTTCGGATTCTGCAGCGTCGTGGTGGACCCGTTCACGGTGATCTGCACGGTGAAGGCGCTGGCGGTCCCCGAGAGCGTCAGCGTCGGCCCGCCCGCGGTCAGACTGCCGTTGCCGGCGTCGACCAGGAACGTGCTGTACGTACCCAGCCATTGCTGGGCGTCGTTGCTGAGCTGGCTGGAGTCCCATTGGTGCTGGGCGCTGTTGACGGTCTGCGTGCCGGTGAAGGCCGTGACGTACTGCGGCGGGGTGTGCGATCCCTGGGTCACGTACTTGAATACGGCGTTCAGCTTCAAGCCGCTGGGCGTGGTGCCGCTCAACTGACCCGTGAAGAAGCTGTAGGTCACTTTCTCCGAGCCGTAGGTCACCTGGATGCTATTGGGATCGCCGCCGATGCTCAGGACCTGTGCAGGCTGCTGGTCCAGCGTGGTGTTGTAGTTGCCGACGAAGTTGGCCGGGGAATTGGCCGAGGCGATGCCCTGGAAGTTCGGCGACGTGGGCTTGGTGGCGCCGTTGGCCCAGGTAACCCCGACAAAGCAGGCGGCATTGGTCAGCGCGTTCACCGATAGCGACAGCTGGCCGTTCGGGATCTGCGAGGGGCCGTTGCTCCAGGTCAGCTGGCGGTTGGAGAACTGGGCGGTGAAGGACTGCGCGCCAAGCCAGGCCGTGCAGGTCGTGGAACCGCTGGCCGGCGCCGTGAAACCCAGCTGATAGAACGGCTGCCATACGTTCGCGCCCTTGACGGACACCACGAGCTGGGTCGCGTACTGGCCCGCGAAGCCCGTCGCGCTGCTGGCCACCGTGTTGCCGGTGATGGGGCGTCCGGCAATGTTGCCGCTCACGGTCAGGGCGCCGGTGGTGCTGGCGTTCAGCGCGAAGCTGAGCTGTCCTCCCGACCACGTGATGGTCGGGTTGACGAAGGTGGTGCCGCTGATCTCCTGGCCGTCGATGTAGAGTGCCGGAGACGGATTGGCCGTGGACGGCAGAAAGACCGCGACCCCTGGCCCCGCCTGTTGATTGTCCGTGTACACGGTGGTGTACTCGCCGGTCCAGACAGACAGCGGATTGCTGGGCAGCGGTTGCAGCGTGGCCGTGAAGTTGTTCGACGCGGGCTTGCCCTGGCTGTCCTGCCAGAGCATGCCAGACACCGATTGCGGCGTGGAGGCGCCCGGATTGGCGAAGGTCAGCGAGCCATTGCAGGGATTGCCGTCCTTCTGGCTGAAGGTCAGCTGGCCGCCGGAGAACGACACCTTGAACAGCGGCGAGGCATTGAGATAGACCGTGCCGCTGGTCACGGTGCTGGTATCCACGCCGTCTCCCGGCGCGCCGGCCATCACGAACAAGGCCTGGGGCTGGTTGCCGCTGGTCGCGTAGACGCCGTTCCACATCAGCAGCAGCCAGGCCTGGGTGCTGGCGACCGCGTCGGACACATCGGACAGGGCCAGGCCCTGGTAATTCTGCGACAGCCAGTCCTCGACCGGCTGCCAGTTCTTGGGACTGGCCTTGACGGCCGTGTTCAGCAGTTGCATCCATTGGTTGGCGACGGCGGGCTTGGTCTCCAGGTCGATCACGAACTGCTCGCCGGGGGAGATGCTGACGGCGGCGCCGCGCGCGGCCCGCTGCGTGCGCGCGGTGCGGCGGCTGGCCAGCTGCTTGCGTTCTTCCGCGCTGAGACCGGGAAACGAGGCCAGGGCGTGCTCGGGATTGGCCTCGAAGCGCCGGCGCAGTTCGGGCTGTTCGGACAGGGCCAGCAGGAAGCGGGCCGCTGCCGTGTCGGTCTGGAAGTGATAGTCGGCCGGCGGGCGGAAGTCCTTGAGCGCCGCGATGGCGCGCATTTCGCGCGGGCCGTAGCGGTCCAGCGGGCGCGACAGGCGCGGCTTGCCGACATGCTGGCCTGGCTGGATCAGGCCGACTTCGCGGGCAAAGTCCACGTCCACGGCGCGCGCCTGCGCCGGCGGAACATAGAACGTGGAGATGCCGGTGATCAGGGCGTGAACCTCCGGATTCAGGAGCTCGTCCAGTGTGTAGCGCTCGATTACCGGCGGCAGGGTCGGATAGCGGGACGCGATGTAGTGCACGATCTTGTGATCGGGCTTGTAGTAGCCGCGCAGATACTCGACCAGATAGTCGAAGCGGCGATTGTGAAAGCCGCGGCGGCGAAATCCCATCTCGGCGATCAGGCCGACCTGCCACAGGACCACGTGCGAGCCGGGGTCGATGGCGCGCCGGCGCAACAGCATGTCGGTGGCCTCGAAGGTCTGCATGCCGGGGTAGGCGGGGTCGATCCCCAGGTCGGCGCAGAGCCAGTCCAGCGCCGAGACGCCGGGCCGCAACTGCGCGCGATGCCCTTCGCGCCGCGCGATCGCCACGGCGCGGTGCGTCGACAGCACGAAGATGCCCGGGTGGCCATAGAACACCGCGGCCACGCGCCTGCCACGCCGCACGTGGTACAGCATGGCCTCGGTCATCTGCATGTAGGTGTGATAGCGCGGCTTGCGGTCGTCGTAGAGCGCGAATAGATCGATGGCGTCGGGACGCCGGTCGCGCAGCCAGACCTGTGTCGCGGGATCCGCCACGCAGAAGACCACGTGGTCGGCGTCGTCGATGTATTGCTCGGCGTCGCGGGTGAAGCCCATGACGCCGATGCCGGATCCGATGATGGTGAGCTCGCCGGTCGCCGTCGCCGGTTCGCGGGCGGCGGTGTCGCTCAATGACGGAATGTCGGCATAGATCTGGTGGGCCAGTTCCATCCACGCGGAATCGGCTTCGCTGCGGGTAGGATATCCAAGGGACATGCTCGGCTCCCGAGACTAGGGTTGGGTTTCGTTCAGGCGTAGCGCGGCGCGATGGGTATCGTTCAACGAGGCGGCCAATGCGTCGCCAACCTCCTCGGGCAGGTCTTCCATCAGCGCCAGAATGGCCGACACTTCCTGCGCGCAGATATCCAGGATGTCGTCGGGCGTGCAGACCCAGGTGCAAAGGTTCGGCTGGCCGGCGGACGCGTCGGCGTCATGGTCGACGATGTCGTTCAGGTACTGGGCCAGTCGGGACAGGTGCGCGGTGGCCTGAAGCACGGTCGTGCGCAGCGGCGTCGGGCAGGGGTCCAGCAGGTTGCGGTACAGGATCTCGTCGTACCAGATCGACTTCATCTGCAGGATTTCCTGGTATTCGGCTAGGTTGGCCTGACCCGAGCCCATTCCCTCCAGCAGGATGCCGGGCGGAATCCGCTCGCAGATCCTGAGCGTGGTCAACGCGGCCGCTTCTCCCGCATGGCGATGCAGGCGCTCGATGCCCGCCAGCATGATCCAGGTGCCTGCCAGCATGGCATAGGCGCGGCGCTGGCCGTCGTCGAGCTGAGGGTGGCTCTGGGCCAGCGCGCCGACCAGGGTGGTGCGCTTGCCCTTATAGGTGTGGTGGTTGTCCAGCGCGTCGTCCATGACCCGTGGGCCGGCATAGACCAGCATGGCAGCCGCGAGGCGGCGCGTGTCGGCGTCGCCGCTCAGTCCCAACGGCATGGCCAGATGGCTGGCGCACCAGCTCGACCATCCCAGCCAGCCGACGTACCCGCCCAGATGCTGGACGAAGGCGGCGGCGCCGGCGCGTGTGGCATCGGCCGAGAACGCCTGGCGCGTGCGCGCCACTTCCACCTGGAACTGGGCCTCGACGCGCAGGCGGAAATCCCGCAATCCCGCGCCGTGGCGCTCGGCATGCGCGGCCGCGCGCGTGCGCACCGTCGCGTCCAGCAGATCAATGGGCAGCGTGATCATCGTTGCTCCACAGAGAGGGGGCCGCCAGGCCGAGCAGCCTGAGGAAATTGGAACGCGACAGCAGGTCCCGTTCGTGCGGCGAGTTGTGATCCTGCAAGCGCGGCCGCCGATACGGCCAGGAATAGCGGTCGTCCAGCCGTTCGAGCGCGCGTTGCACGCCGAGCGGCAGGGCCTGCCAAGCCTGATCCAGCAACGCCACCGTGTTGGCGGCGGCGAGGCCACCGGATTGCGCCAGCGTGGACGCGGCGTGCGCCAGTCCGGCGAAGGGCAGGCCGGCGCGGGCTTCGGGATCCAGCAAGCGAGTGACGGCGCGGGCCGCCTGCATCACGCTTTGTGGCCCGGTCTGGAGGTTGAACCAGAACGTCCAGGGGGAGGGCGCCCAGAAGCGCGGGTTGTGTTCCAGGCACAGGGCGATGGAGGGCGTGCCTGTCTCGGCCGCCAAGTGGGCGGTATACGTGTCGATGCCGAGCAGCAGGTCGGACCTGGCCAGTTCGCCGGCGACGTAGCCCATGGCGTTGTCCGCGGTCAGCATCAGGCCGTCGGGATGGGCAAGCTCGGCGTGGCCACGGCCGTTCAGGCGATAGCTGACCAGGCGGGCAATGTCCTGCGCATGCGAGCGGCACTCCGCCGTCAGGCCGGGCAGCACCGTGCAGCGCACCGGACGCCGTCCGGGCAGCGCGCGCGCCATGGCAGCAACGCATTCGGCCCAGTCGTGGGCGGTGTGCGGCGAGCGCTTGGACGTGAACGGACTGATCAACATTCGGAAAGGCGCGCCGCGCGTCCAGGGCCGGCGGGCCGGCGAGGGCGCTGCCGTGGACAGCGGCGCATCGCCGCGCGGCAGGATGTGGCTGCCCATCCGATGCAGCGCACGGCTCAGGCAAGGATGATCCAGGTCCATGCCGCACCAGTGCATCTCCGAGCGCTGTCCGTGACGGTGGATGGAGATCTCTCCCGAGCCGACCGAGATGTCCAGCACGTCGTGCCAGTCCTCGTAGGGCAGCATGGTGCGCAGTCCGTTGCGGCGCAGGAAGTTGCAGAAGACCATCAGCACCTGGCCGGCCACGGGATGGGCGTCGCGCAAGGCCGTAAGGCGATCGAACGCCGCCATGGGCTGACTGCCGAGATCACCTGTCCGCCAGTCGCCCTGCAGGGTGCGCCAGATGGCCGGGCAGTACGAAAAGACGTGCATCGCATCCGCCGGAACGGCGAAGTGCCGCTCCAGCCGCTGCAAAAGCGGCCGCAGCTTGATCTCGTCGCCGATGCCCAGGCCCGGGCCGATGGCCACGACGATCGCGCGCGGGCGCATGCCGCGCAGCGGATCGGCAGGGGCATCGGTGCGGGGCCGGTCCACGCGCATCAATCCGGCATACAGGCCAAAGGACTCGCGTATGTAGTGCCCGCAGGCGTGGATCGCGTCCTGCCCCGGCGCGAGCGCCACCGCCCGCAGCTGCCGCGCCAGGTCGGCGGCCTGCGCGCCATGCGGCGCAGCCAGCGAGCCCCGTAAGCCATCCAGCCGGTCGGCCAGCATGCCGAGATTGCGCAGGCAGGCGTCGACGAACGGGGTGTTGGCGTGGCTGAGCGGGCGGCCGACCAGTGTCTCGACGGTCACGCGCGCGATATGCGCCGCATGGATGGCATCGCAATGCGGCGCGGCCGTGGCGGTGCGCATGGCGGTCAGGATCCGAGGATGGCCTGCAGTGTTTCGCCGTCGATGATGACGGGCATGTACACGACGTGACGTGATTTGCCCGCTGGTGGCGGATGCGAGGGCGCGGCGGCCTCGGCCTGGCGAGTGTCCGGGTTGACGAAATAGAGCGCTTTCGCGTCCACGGCGGCTTCCAGCGCGGGGCCGCCATGCCCTTGGGATTGCGCCTGTCCGGCCTGGGGGCTGATGGGTTCCGGGATGTCTCCGGGCGCGGTGGCGCGCGCGACCGGCGCATTCCCGTCGACATCCAGGTTGCGGTCGATGACGAGCTGCTCGGCCACCCAGGTGGCCCGGCTGGCGCGCAGGACGGCATGCACGACGATGTGCTCCTGGCGTTCCTGCCAGTCCGGCAGCGCGGTCCAGTACAGATCCAGGGCGAAGGACATGCGACGGCTGCCGTCGCGCAGGATCTTGTTGCCGATCTGGCGCTGGTTGATTTCGATGTCGCAGGCGTTCTTGAACTGGTTCTGCAGCGTCTGTACGGCATCTTCCAGCGGCGTCGGCTGGCCGAAATAGTAGATTTCGTCCAGGTTCAGCATCTGTTTGAACCCGTTCCAGTCGCGCAACTCAATGGCGCGCGTCCACCCGCGCATCAAGCCGGACAGCCAGCGATCATCCTGTTCCGAGGCGGCATCGACATTCAAGAGGCCCACTGTCGATTGCGAATTTGTATCGTTCATCGGCATGCTCTTTTGAAAGCGGGAGACTTCTGGAATCGTCACGGGCACGTCGGGCGCAATAATGGACAGCGTTCGGTTTTATATACCGAAGCAATCGAATAATGGCCTGAATTTGCGACGAGGCACCGATAATGCTCGCAAGAAAAATATTTAGCAAGAGAAAATAATCGGCGGCTAGGGAATGCCCTGAATCGCGGAAAGGCGACTGTAGACATTTATATGTTTTCTGTATTTCGGATTTATTGCCGATTTATATCAGCCAGGCTTTGTCATGAGTGCAGCGCCGGGATGGCCCATTATTTGAGTCATGCATTCTTGCCGTCATGTGGCGGAAGAGCAGAGTGCGCTTCGGCGCGTTGACATTCCCGTGCAATGTCCCGGGCAGCAAGAGGAAACGCATGTCCCTCGGTCGTCGGCGGGCGGGTGCAATTATTGGCATATACATGCTTTGAAAATATAGGTCAGCCCGGCTGATTCGCAATCTGGCGAGTATATGCACGTACCGATGCCTTGGCCGCATTGCGCCGCGAGGATGTGATCTTAGGGGTTTTTTGATTTATGGATTTTCAATGAATTGGAATGAAATCGGATATGCGGACGCGCGCCGAGATAATCGGGTTTCCGCATTCAGGCAGGCAAGGGGAGGTGGGAATACGCTGAGACCTGGCGCGTCGCGACGCTGATATGCGATGATGCCGTCCGCCCATTCACAGGGGCGCCCCAGGCTGTCAACCATTCGGAGAAAACGTGAAGCTCATCGGCATGCTGGATTCCCCCTATGTACGGCGCACTGCCATATCGCTGCGTCTGCTGGGCGTCGATTTCGATCATCAGCCGCTATCCGTCTTCAGCGCCTTCGACGAATTCAAGGCCATCAATCCGGTTGTCAAGGCGCCCACGCTGGTGTTGGACGATGGCACGGTACTGATGGATTCCACGCTCATCATCGACTATGCGGAGCATGCCAGCGGACGCACGCTGATGCCGGATTCCCTGGCGCAGCGGCGCCAGGCCACGGCCGTCATCGGGCTGGCATTGGCGGCTTGCGAGAAGACGGTGCAGATCGTCTATGAACGAAATCTGCGTCCGGCGCAGAAGCAGCACGAGCCCTGGGTGGCCCGTGTGCAGGGCCAATTGGACGCGGCCTACGCGACGCTCGAGACCGCCTTGCACAAGACATGGACGCCGACGCTGCCCTTGAAGAAGGTCGGCCAGTTCGCCGTGACGGCGGCGGTGGCGTGGCGGTTCACGCAGGCCTTGTTGCCAGGAGCCATCCAGGCCCGGAACCATCCCGGACTGGCGCAGCTGTCGGCACAAGCGGAAGCCTTGCCCGTGTTCCAGGCATTTCCGCACGATTAGCGCTTGAACGACGGCCGCGCCGGCAGGCTGCCCATTTTCCATGAGGCCGTGGCGGGACGGCTCGCCCGGCTCAACCTAGCCGCGTCGCGCCTCGCTGGGCCGCATGCCGAACCTGGCCTTGAACGCATTGCTGAAATGCGAAGAGCTGCTGAAACCCAGCGAGTAGGCGATGTCCGTGATCGAGCGGTGCATTTCCTGCGGCGAGCGGATCAGGTCATGGCATTTCTGCAGCCGCCGGCTCCAGATCCATTCCGCGGGCGATTCACCTTCCTGGCGGAACAGATGATGCAGCAGGCGCACCGAGATGTTGTGATGCCGGGCGATCGCTTCGAGCGACAGTTCAGGGTCGGACAGATGCTGCTCGATCCAGGACTGGATCAGGCTCAGCCGCGCCTGCCGATGCGGGTCGCCATCCGTGTCCGGACCCGGGTCGCGGTCCAGCGCCAGCGCCACGATGTTGAGCAGTTCGGCGCCCAGCCGGGCCTTGTCGGCATGCGTGATGGCGCGGCTTTCCGCCGCCAGGTTGACGCATAGCTGCGCGGCCAGCTTGCCGACGCCGCTGCCGATGCCGACGTTGCCCGCGATGGGGAAATCCTGCCGCGCCAGGCGGCTTCTCAGGCTTTCACGCGGGATCTCCAGATAGAGCGCGCGGATGTCGGCCAGGCATTGCAGGTCGTAGGGCTCGCCGGAATAGAACATCGCGGCGACCGCCTGATTCGACGGCAGTTCGTGCCTGCCCTGGACGAGCTGCGCGTGGCCTTTCTGCAGGATCTGCAGGTAGTAGCAGTCCTTGTCGAGCTGGGCCAGATGCTGCCTGCGCCGGCGGATCACGTGTTGCGACAGCCGGATGTCGGTGATCGACACCGGACCGAAATCATCCTTGCTCAGGCTGCCCTGGTAGTCGTTGGTGCCCGGCAGTTCCGCATCCAGCGCGATGTAGGCGCTGCACAGCGCCGTCTGCCATAACTCGCGCCGTTGCGGCAGCGCATGCTGCCGGGCATCGAAAACCAACTGCATATGTCTCTCCTGGAGGATGTCTTTGCAGCCTGGCGCAAGTCGCTTGCGCGTTGATGCAAGACTCGGCTCTGGGGCCGGCGATACGCTCCCGTCTCCTATGTGGATTTTATTCCATATGTCTTGAGCGCGATCAAGCTTGATGCTCGCGCTTTCCCCAAGACAGACAAGAAATCGGTTACCAGGAGGAGGTCGGCATGGCCATCAGCAATAGCGCGGGCGTCGCCCCGGCGGGCGGGATTACCGCGCAGCAATCAGGCAACAGTGAAATCAAGAAAGTCGTGGCCGCCTCGATGGCCGGGACGGTCGCGGAGTGGTATGAGTTCTTCATCTACGGCGTGGCCAGCACCCTGGTGTTCGGGCCGCTGTTCTTCCCCAAGGTCGACAGCCCCCTGAGCGCCATCATCGCCGCGTTCGCGACCTATGCCGTCGGCTTCATCGCCCGGCCGCTGGGCGGCATCGTCTTCGGCCATTTCGGCGACCGGCTGGGCCGCAAGAAGCTGCTGCAATTCAGCTTGCTGCTGGTGGGGTCCTCCACCTTCCTGATGGGATGCCTGCCCGGGTTCCAGGCCATCGGCTTCGCGGCGCCGGCGCTGCTGGTATTGCTGCGCTTCATCCAGGGCTTCGCCGTGGGCGGGGAGTGGGGCGGGGCGGTGCTGCTGATCGCCGAACACTCGCCGCCCGACCGGCGCGGCTATTGGGCCAGCTATCCGCAATCGGCGGCCTGCATCGGCAATGTGCTGGCCTCGATCGTGCTGTTCGGCCTGTCCTCGCTGCTGTCCAAGGAGGCCTTCCTGGATTGGGGCTGGCGCGTGGCCTTCTGGCTGTCCGGGATCATCGTTTTCGTCGGCTATTACATTCGCCGTTCGGTGGAGGACGCGCCGATTTTCGTGGAATCCTATCGCCGGCAGAAAGAGGCGCGCAAGAAGGCGGCCTCGCTCAAGGACGCGCTGGCCGCCTATCCGGGCAAGACCTTCTTCAGCATCCTGCTGCGGGTGGGCGAGAACACGGTCTATTACGTGATCGTGGTGTTCTCCATCACCTATCTCACCGTGCATGCCAAGCTGCCGTCGCAGACGGTGATGTTCATCATGTTCATCGCGAACATCTTCCAGTTCTTCTCGATGCTGTTCGGCGGCTACCTGTCCGACCGCATCGGGCGCAAGGCCTGCATCGCGCTGGGTTATGCCGGCTTGCTGGTCTGGGCGTTCCTGTATTTCCCTGGCCTGGATTCGGGCTCGAACGTTCATATCCTCGGCGTCATCTGCATGGGGCTGTTCTTCCAGGCGCTCTGCTACGGCCCGCAGGCGGCGTACTTCTCGGAGATCTTCCCGACCTCGATGCGCTATGCCGGCGCATCGTTCTGCTACCAGATCGCGACCATCGTGGCCGGTTCGATCGCGCCGCTGGTCGCGACCCTGTTGCTGCGCGACTACGGCGGCACCGGACCCATCGTGACCTATCTGGCCGGCACCGTGGTGCTGTCCCTGCTGGCGCTGGCCGTGCTGTCGGAAACCCGCAATGTGTCCCTGCACGAGGTGGACCGCGCCCACCAGGACCGTCACGGCGCCTGATTCGATTGGAGTAGAAGCATCATGAGTGAACGCATTACGCATTTCCGCACGCTGATCCTCGGCGCCGGCTTCGGGGGCCTGGGCATGGGCGCCCAGCTGGCGCGCAACGGCGACGAGGATTTCGTCATCCTGGAGCGCTCCGGCGATATCGGCGGCGTCTGGCTGGACAACAATTATCCGGGCGCGGCCTGCGACACCGAGGCCCATCTCTATTGCTATTCGTTCTTTCCGCACCTGCGCGTCAGCCGCATGTACGCGGGGCGGGAAGAGCTGCTGGGCTATATGCACCGGCTGGCCGACGCCTATGGCCTGCGCGCGCATCTGCGCCTGAATCACGAGATCACCGAGGCCCGCTGGGATGGCGAGAGCCGCCTGTGGCGCTTCGAGACGCGCGGAGGGGAACGCTACACGGCCACGTACTTCGTGCCGGCGTGGGGGCAGCTGAACCAACCGTCGATTCCCGCCTTCCCCGGCCTGGAAACCTATCGGGGCGCGAGCTTCCATTCCGCGCGCTGGAATGGCGCCGTCGAACTGCGCGGCAAGCGCGTGGCCTCCGTCGGAAATGCCGCGTCGGCGGTGCAGTACGTGCCCGAGATCGCGCCCGAAGTGGCGCACCTGACGGTGTTCCAGCGTTCGGCGAACTGGATCATGCCACGCAATCAGCAGGTGTTCACGCAGGAGCAGCTGGATGCCTACGAGGCCGATCCTGCCGCCTTTGAGGCGTCACGCCGGCATCTGCATGCGTTCCGCGAAAACGGCTTTCGCCGCACGCAGATGGGCACCGACGAACAGCGGCAGGGCGTCGACGTCGCCAAGGCGCACCTGGCGGCGCAGGTCGCCGACCCGCAGCTGCGCGCCAAGCTGACGCCGGACTACGAGCTGGGCTGCAAGCGCATCCTGCGCTCCGACGATTTCTACCCCGCGCTGACGCGGCCCAACGTGACGCTGGAAACGCGGCCCATCAAGCGCTTCTACGCGCAAGGCATCGTGACGGCCGATGGCGAGGAGCTGCCGTTCGACGCGGTGGTGTTCGGCACCGGCTTCGCCAGCCAGGCTTTTCATGGCGATCTGGCCGTGCTGGGCGCGGCGGGCGCGAACCTGTCGCAGGCGTGGGAAGAGGGCGCAGCCGCCTATCTGGGCATGGCCGTGCCGGATTTTCCGAACATGTTCCTGATCTACGGGCCCAACACCAATCTGAATCACAACTCGATCATCACCATGCTGGAAATCCAGCAGCGCTACATCGTCGAGGCGCTGAGGGCAGGGCAGGAGCAGGGCGCGGCGCTGAGCGTCAAGCCGCCGGTGTACGCCCGCTACAACGAGCGCTTGCAGGCGGACATGACCACGTCGGCGTTTTCCGCCAGCTGCTCCAGCTGGTACAAGAACGCGGCGGGCAAGGTCATCAACAACTGGTCCGGGACCGCTGATCAGTACCAGGCGGCCGTGCGCTGGAACGCGGACGACTATCTGTGGCTGCGCGCGGAGACGGCGCGATGAGCGAACGGCGCAAGCAGGACGTCGAGCGCGTCCCGCTATCCTCGATCGCCCCGGATGCGCGGGACCTGATCCAGGCCTATCGGGAAAGCGGCGA
Organism: Achromobacter sp. 413638; assembly: GCF_043119405.1. Classification (NCBI taxonomy): domain Bacteria; kingdom Pseudomonadati; phylum Pseudomonadota; class Betaproteobacteria; order Burkholderiales; family Alcaligenaceae; genus Achromobacter; species Achromobacter sp. 413638. Next base: position 23,563 of record NZ_JBICCO010000023.1, on the reverse strand, counting down.
GATTTCTTTTCAGGACGTGCCCTTGGCCACCGCGCGGGACAACTACCTGCGCGGCTGTGAGGCCAATGGCCTGCCGCGCGCCGATTGCGCCGTCGTCCGCGATCATGAGGTGCCGGTTCCAGGCGCGACCCTGCGCGTGCGAGAGTATCGCCGCGACGCGTCGGGCAAGCCGCCGGCAGTGCTGTTCATGCACGGCGGAGGCTGGGTGATCGGCAACCTGGACACGCACGATGCCATCTGCCGGACGCTGGCCAGGGAAAGCGGAGCCGCGGTGTACGCCGTCGACTATCGCCTGGCGCCCGAGCATCCGTTTCCGACGCCGCTGGACGATTGCGCCGCCGCGTTGCGCTGGCTGGTCGATCATGCCGCGAGCCTGGACGTGGATGTTTCGCGGCTGGGCCTGGCGGGCGACAGCGCCGGCGGCAACCTGGCCGCGGTCCTGGCGAACACGCAGGTTCTGTTGCCTCGGGCTTGCATCGTGCGGGCGCAGGTGCTGTTCTATCCCGTGACCGATCTGCGTGGCGAGACGGCTTCGTACCAACGCATCGTCACCGGATTCCCACTGACCGCCAACTCGATGCACTGGTTCCGCGACCACTACCTGCGACCGGGTACTTCCTTGGACGACACGCGATTTCCCTCGCTTTTCTCCCCGCTTCTTTCTCCACTCCTGGCGCCGCGCCCGTCCAACGCTTCCCTGTTCCTGCTGAGTTGCGGGCTGGATCCCCTGGCGGACGAGGGCGTGGCCTACGCCGCGCGAGCCATCGCGGCCGGCGCGCGTGTCGAACATCACCACCTGCCAGCGCACGCGCATGGCATCATCACGTCGGCGGGCCGTATCGATACCGGGCGCGTCATGCTGATCCGGGCCGCCGCGTTCCTGCGTGAAACCTTGCTGCATAACTCCTGATGCATCGTCCTATGAACGCTTTCCAATTCCAGACTGTCCCGACCATCATTTCGGAATTCGGCGCGGCGCGCCAGCTCGGCGTCTTGCTGCGCAAGCAGTATCCGGCGCAGGTCCGGCTGTGCGTCGTCACCGATGGCTTCCTGCACAAGAGCGGCCTCCTGGCGCCGGCCCTGGCCGACCTGGCCAGGCATGGCTGGCAGGTGACCGTGATCGACGATGTGGTCGCCGATCCTCCGGAATCCGTCGTGCTGGACGCCGCCGAGCGCGCCCGCCAGGCAGACGCTGAGGTGGTGCTGGGCCTGGGCGGCGGCTCGTCCATGGACGTGGCCAAGCTGTTGGCCGTGCTGCTGGCGGGCCAGCAGCCCTTGGCGGACATGTATGGCGTCGGGAAAGTATCCGGCCAGCGCCTGCCTCTGGTGCAGATGCCGACGACCGCCGGCACCGGTTCGGAAGTGACGGCGGTATCCATCGTGACGACCGGGGAAACCACCAAGATGGGCGTGGTCGCGCCGCAGCTGTACGCCGATCTGGCGATTCTGGACGCGGAACTGACCCTGGGACTGCCCGGCGCCGCCACGGCCTATACCGGCATCGACGCCATGGTGCATGCCATCGAGGCCTACACCTCGGCGCATCTGAAGAACCCGGTGTCGGACATGCTGGCCATCAAGGCGCTGGAGCTGTTGTCCCGCCATATCCTGACCGCGTGCCGGGACGGCGGCAATAGGGAAGCGCGCAGCGCCATGCTGCTGGGCGCCATGTTCGCCGGCCAGGCCTTCGCCAATTCGCCGGTCGCGGCCGTGCATGCGCTGGCATATCCCATCGGCGGCATTTTCCATGTTCCGCATGGGTTGTCGAACGCGCTGGTGCTGGCGCCCGTGCTGAAATTCAACGCGCCGGCCGCCAGCAGGCGCTATGCCGAAATCGCCGAGGTAGTGGTTCCGGGCGTGACGGGCAGCGACGAGGCCAGGACGGCTGCCTTGGTCGGCTATTTTGAACGGCTGGCTGTCGACACGGGGATTCCGCGCAGCCTGGGCGAGGTCGGCGTCAAGCGGGGAGATCTGGCGCGGATGGCCAGCGATGCCATGCGGCAGACGCGATTGCTGGTGAACAATCCTCGGGAAGTGACCGAAGCCGATGCGCTGGCGATCTATGCGGCGGCGTTCGAGCCGGTCGGCGGGTAGCCGGCACGGGACGAGCGATTGTGGATTCCTTGGCGTTGGTCGGGCGGCGGATCCTGGCTCGCCGGGGATCCGGGCGGCGAATCCGTAGGGAAATGGAGACAGCGGTTGGATCGCGGGTCGAAAGCGTGGAACGCTGACAGGATCCCGTCTCTATTGTCCATGCCCGTAATACGCATAATGTGTATTATGTAAAGTTAGAATGATGCGGAAAGTGGCTGGCTCCTCTCCTGCCACTTGGCAACGCATGCCATATGAATCCAACGAAGGCACCTGGGATGCCTTCCTCATGCAGCGAGCCTGAGCAAGAGACCCACGACAGCGCAAGCGGCAATCACCTCGATCACCCCGCGCTTGAACCTGAACAGCGCGGTCGCGGCGCCTGCCGTAATCAGCGCAGCGCCCCAGTCAAAATGTCCCGCCAGCCCCGTCGGCCATAACACGTGATAGCCGAAGAACACGGCCAGGTTCAGGATGACGCCGACGACGGCCGCCGTAATGGCGGTCAGCGGCGCGGTGAACTTCAGGTCCTCTTTCGTGGCTTCAACCAATGGCCCGCCCACGAGGATGAACAGGAATGACGGCAGGAACGTGAACCAGGTCACGATGACCGCCGCGAGTGCTCCGGCCACGAACAGCAGCTCCGGGCCAAGCAAGCCCTGCGCGTACCCGCCTACGAATCCGACGAAAGCCACAACCATGATCAAGGGGCCGGGGGTGGTCTCTCCAAGCGCCAGTCCGTCGATCATCTGTATCGGCGTCAGCCATCCGTAATGATCGACCGCGCCTTGATAGATGTATGGCAGCACCGCATACGCGCCGCCGAAGGTCAGGTAGGCGGCCTTCGTGAAGAACCAGCCCATCTGCGTATACGCGCCTTGCCATCCATAAATCGCCGCAAGTATCGCCATTGGCGTGGCCCAGAGCGCGACACCGGCGGCGACGATCCAGATCAGGCGGCTCCAGCGAAATCTGGCGTGCGCTGGCGAGGGGGTGTCGTCGTCTATCAATGCCGGACCGTAGCCTCGCGAATTCGATCCATGACGCGACCCCACCTGGAAATACCCGGGCCATCGCCGACCGCCAACGAAGCCGATCAATGCCGCGATCGCGACAATCAGCGGGAACGGCAACGCCAGCGCGAAGATCGCGACGAACGCCGCGGCAGCGATGCTCCAGAGGACGGGGTTTTTCAGCGCGCGCGATCCGATGCGATGGGCCGCGTATAGGACGATGGCGGTCACGGCCGGCTTGATGCCATGGAACAGGCCGGCAATGACGGGCACATCGCCCCAGGCGACATAGACCCAGGACAGTCCGATGAGGATAAACAGCGACGGCAGGACAAACAGGCCTCCCGCGACGATTCCGCCCCAAGTCCGATGCAGCAGCCACCCGATATAGGTTGCGAGCTGCTGCGCCTCCGGCCCGGGCAGCAGCATGCAGTAGTTGAGGGCATGCAGGAATCGTCGTTCACTGATCCAGCGTCGGCGTTCCACCAGCTCGGTGTGCATGATGGCGATCTGCCCTGCCGGGCCGCCAAAACTGATGAACCCCAGCTTCAACCAGAACCAGAACGCCTGCCGGAAGCTGACCGGCTGGGGTCGCTCGAGCACCTTGTCGACGGGCTCGCCAGTGGGCGTGGCAGTGTCCTGGATTTGCGTGTTCATGCTCTGCCCTCCTCCTCGAAGCTGGCCAGGAGCCCATCGAAGACTCCGCTGGCGAGCGCCAGGAGCTGGTCGTCGTCGGCAATCGTTGCCCTCAGGCCGGCCAGGACCTGCTCCACCCCGGCGGCCTCCGGAGGCTGAACGCCACCGACGTCCAGGAAGTGAACGATGGCGCCGAGCCGGTCCATGCCCTTGCTTTGCAAGCCGAAGGCGGTGACCAGGTTTTCGAACGTCACCTTTGCGCCTGCATGGGAAAACCTTGCGCCATCGAAGTCGAATCCCAGGGCGCTGTCTGGGCATTCCGCTGGCGAAGCGAGCCACAGGATGCGGGCATCCTCATCAATGTGGCGCCGAATCAGCCAAGCGCTAGCCAGTCGATCCACCCAGGGACGCGCGCGTGTAGCCCAGGTCCGCCCTTGATAGTCGTCGACAAGCAGCCGGACGATGGCGCCGTCGACCGCATGCGGTTCGTCCGGAGAGAGCGCGCGATTGGCGCCCTCTTCCAGCTCAAGCAAAGCGGCGTCAGCCTGGCGCCGGGCCTCCCCCGGAAAGAAATCAATGTCGCTCAGTTGGGCGTAGACCTTTCGGAGCTTGCGCAATCGCTTCAACGCATCCATCGCCGTATCAGGGGATAGCACCGCCTGAATCGGCTCAATGCTCTTCATCAGTTCGGCGTAGTCTGCGGATCGGTCGAAAAGCGCTGTGAGCCGCGCGGAGTCGTCATCCGGAAACCCGGTGTCGGCCAGATAAGCCGTCCCGCTGCTCTCTTGCACGGCATGCGCGATCGCGTTCAAGGTTTCCCGGGTGCGGTCCGATGACGGCAATAGATAGACGCCATCGCGCAGCACCGCCGCACCTGATGATTTCAGCGCCCGCCAGGCGCGCATGCGTGCCGTCGCGTTCTCGGTGGGCATCGAAAGGATCAGAGTCAGCCAGGTCATCTGTAGCGCCAACAATATCTATGTAGAAATATCTACTATTCTGTAGCGTACTCTTCAATTCAAGGAAACACCAGAGATTCCTGGTTGTACGCATGGTGTCGATGTCCATATCCTCCTGGGGGGGATATGATGCGACCATGATGAAACCTGATCCCCACCACCATCACGATGCCGTCGCCAAGCGTCTCAAGCGGGCGGAAGGCCACCTGCGCAGCATTCTTCAAATGATGGAAGCGCACCGCCCCTGCCTTGAACTTGCACAGCAGCTGCATGCCGTCGAGAAGGCCATATCACAGGCCAAGAAGGTTCTGATCCAGGACCACATCGACCATTGCCTGCAGGATGCCGTGGGCGATCTGGACGCGGACAGGCAGCGCACCATCGACGAATTCAAAGAGATCACCAAGTACCTCTAAGGCGTTATTCCATGTTGTCGTTTTCCGAGCTGATCGCTCAGGGTGCTTCGCACGCCTGGCTATTCATTCCCAGCGCCATCCTGCTGGGCGCCCTGCACGGCCTGGAGCCCGGCCATTCCAAGACGATGATGGCCGCCTTCATCGTCGCGATCCGGGGGACGGTGTGGCAGGCCGTGCTGCTGGGCGTCACCGCGACCATTTCGCACACGCTGATCGTGTGGGGCATCGGACTGGGCGGCATGTATTTATGGCGAGGCGTGGCTGCCGAGGCGTTGGAGCCTTACTTCCAGCTGGCCTCGGGCGCGGTCATCGTGTTGATCGCGGCCTGGATGTTCTGGCGAACCTGGCGGGAACAGCATGGCGACGCGCACGACCACTCCCATCACAATCATGAGCACGACGGGCACACCCACGGTCTGGAGCGATACGAGGTCGACACCGGGCACGGCCGCGTCGCCCTCGAAGTGTTCGAGGACGGCGTACCTCCTCGGTGGCGTCTGACCAACCTGCGAGGGAGTCACTGTCAGGCAGAGGATGTGACGCTGACAACCGAACGAACCGATGGCCGTCAGCAGGTGTTCCTGTTCGTGCAGAAGGATGGCTACCTAGAGTCACTGGAACAGGTACCGGAACCTCATGAGTTCATGGCACGCCTGGCGTTGACTCACGGTGGCCGCGTCCACAGCTATGACGTCGCGTTCCTGCAGCCAGATAACCACCAACACGATCACAGTCACGAACCGTTGCGCGGATTGGATGTCGCGGCTGAGCAATACCAGGACGCCCACCAGCTGGCGCATGCCAACGACATCCGTCGGCGATTCGCGAACCGGAATGTGACCAACTGGCAGATCGCTTTGTTCGGACTGACGGGAGGTCTTATTCCCTGCCCTGCGGCCATCACCGTGTTGCTCCTGTGTTTGCAGTTAAAGGAGTTCACCTTAGGGGCTGTGCTGGTGTTGTGCTTCTCGATCGGGCTGGCCATCACCCTGGTTACTGTTGGGGCAGTTGCGGCGCTTAGCGTGCGGCACGTTACCCAGCGTGCTTCCTGGTTCAGTGCAATAGCTCGGCGGGCTCCCTACCTGTCCAGTGTGCTGATCATCGCAGTCGGCATTTACGTTGGCGCCCATGGATGGCTTGGACTGCCTTCCGCCTAGCGTCGGAAAGGAGGGCCAGCACCGCTCCGCTTGTTGCTGCTTGACGACTATTGCGCATGCTCTTTCATCGCTCTGCATTATGCAAACCAACGACGGCCGCCTCTTTTCCCGGCATCCGCCCGGCGTCGCCTAGTGAGAAAAAAACACCGGCAAGGTCATCGCCTCCAACAGCGAGCGAGTGGCGCCTCCCATGATCCATTGGCGCGTGCGGCTGTGTCCGTATGCCCCCATGACGATCAGGTCCGCGCCGAAATCGGCGGCCGCGCTCAGGATGGCGTCTCCGATGCCGGCCTCTCGTGCGTCGCGGAACTCCGACTCCAGCTGGGGAAAGCCGTGGCTGGCGCAGTAGGCGGCCAGGTCTTCGAAGGAAGCCCGCAGATCCGGATCGGCCGGGGCCCCGTGGCCCAGCGTCAGGGCGCGCAGCGCGCTGGCGCCGCGCAGCAAGGGCGCCGCGTCGGCGATCGCGCGGGCCGACTCGCGGCTCTGGTTCCAGCAGTACAGCACCCGCGCGCCCGCGTTGCGGAAGGACCCCGCCGTCGGCAGCACGATGACGGGACGCCCGGCGGATAGCAGCACCTGCTCAACGAAGTCGTTGCCGGTGGCGGCTTCCACGTCGCCGGCATTCTCCTGGCCCAGGATCAGCACATCCGAATGACGCGCGTGCCGGACGACGCACTCGGCGGGCATGTCCTCGCCCTGGCGCCAGGACGCGGCCACGCCGGCCTGCGCCGTGGCTTCGCTGAACGCCGCCTGCACTGCCATGCGTCCCTTGGCGTTGAGTTCCTTGACGAGGTCGAGCGCGCGGACCCACATGCCGCCTTCGTCGTAAAAGTAGCGCGGCAGCATGTAGCTGGCGAATATGCCGGTGAGATGGGCATCGTGCGGCCTGGCCATCTGCAGGGCGAATTCAACGCGGCGGCGGCAGTCGATGCCGTTGTCGAGATGTACGGCGATGCGGCGGAACATGGCGAATATCTCCCCGTGTTTGCATGGGTTGCCGGCGGCCGGCTTGCGCGCCCTGCCCGGCCTGGTCTGTCCTGCCATCTTGCGCCGGCGGTCCGGCTCCGGGTTGACGATAGTCAAGCGAAAAACAGGGACGAACGTCGAGGCCGGGCGCAAAAGAGCGCGCCAGCTTGACCGCCGTCAAGGGCGCGCGCCGTGGCGGCGCGATGATGGGCGCATGCCTGCCCTTCCCCGCTACATCCTGCTCCGCCTGGAGGCGCCATGAAGAATGTACTCATCCCGGTCGACGGATCCGCCAATTCGCTGCGCGCCGTGCACTACATGATCGACCATGTCCGCGAGCATGGCGCCTGCAACCTGCATCTGCTGAACGTGCAGCCGCCGATCGTCTCGGGCACGGTGCTTGCCTTTGTGTCGAGCGACATGATCCAGGAGTACTACGAGGACGAAGCCAGGACGGCGCTGGCCGATGCCCGGATCGCGCTGGACAAGGCAGGCGTCATGTATCAGTCGGGATTGCGGGTCGGCAAGATCGCCGAAGCCATCAAGGCCTACGCGGCCGAGCAACAGTGCGACCATATCGTGATGGGATCGCGCGGCCTGGGCGCGGCGGGCAGCCTCATGCTCGGGTCGGTGGCGCTCAAGCTGCTGCATATCGTCCATCTCCCCGTCGTGCTGGTCAACTAGGACCGGCGCGGGGAAGCTGGCCCGGCCAGACCAGGGGAAGCCATGATTTCCGTGCCGTCCAACAATGAAGTGGACCGTCTGCACGCCTATTGGCGGGCCAGCAATTACCTGTGCGCCGGCATGCTGTACCTGCGCGACAACGTCCTGCTGCGCCGGCCGCTGGAGCCGGCGCACATCAAACCGCGGATCCTGGGGCACTGGGGCACGTGCCCCGGCCTGAGCTTCACGCTGACGCATCTGAACCGCCTCATCCGCGAGCACGACCTGGACCTGATGTTCGTGTGCGGCCCAGGACACGGCGCCGCGGCGGTGCTGGCCCATGCCTATCTCGACGGGCACTACTCGGAGCGCTATCCCGAATGCTCGCAGGACGAGGCCGGCATGACGCACCTGTTCCGGCACTTTTCGGCGCCGCACGGCATCGGTTCGCACTGCACGCCACAACTGCCCGGCTCGATCCACGAGGGCGGTGAGCTGGGCTACAGCCTGTCGCACGCGTTTGGGGCGGCCTTCGACAATCCCGACCTGATCGTCGCCGCGATGGTCGGGGACGGCGAGGCCGAAACCGGCGCGCTGGCCGCCTCCTGGCAATCGGCCAAGTTCCTGAACCCGGCGCGCGACGGCGCCGTGCTGCCCATCCTGCACCTGAACGGCTACAAGATCGCCAACCCTGCCCTGCTGGCGCGCATCCCTCCCGCGGAACTGCAGGCCTTCTTCGAGGGGCATGGCTATCGCCCCTGTTTCGTGGCTGGCGACGATCCGCCCGCCATGCACCGGAAGATGGCACGCGCGCTGGGCCAGTGCGTGGCGGAAATCCGGGCGATCCAGGCCCGCGCGCGCGGCGGCGGCGGACCGGCGAGGATTCGCTGGCCCATGATCGTGCTGCGCACGCCGAAAGGCTGGACCGGGCCTCGGCGGGTCGACGGCCATGCCGTGGAGAATTCCTGGCGCTCGCACCAGGTTCCGCTGGCCGACCCTGCCGGGCGGCCGCAGGAATTGCAGGCGCTGGAAGCCTGGCTGCGCGCCTACCAGCCCGAGACCCTGTTCGACCAGGAGGGCCGGCTGGCGGCCGGGCTGAGGACGCTGGCCCCGACCGGCGCGCGCCGCGTCAGCGCCAATCCGCATGCCGATGGCGGGGCATTGCGGCGTCCGCTCGCCCTGCCCGGGCCGGACGCATACAGCCTGCCGGTCGCCGCGCCCGGCGCCGCCGACGCGTCGCCCACGCAGGCGCTGGGCGCCTATCTGCGGGACGTGATGCGCGCAAATCCGGACCGCTTCCGGCTGTTCGGCCCCGACGAGACCGCCAGCAACCGCCTGGAGGCGGTCTATGAAGCCAGCGGCAAGGCCTGGATGGTCCAGCGGCTGGAGGGCGATGCCGACGGCGGCCACCTCGCCCCGGACGGGCGCGTCATGGAAATCCTCAGCGAGCAGACGCTGCAAGGCTGGCTCGAAGGCTACACGCTGACCGGCAGGCACGGCCTGTTCGCCACCTACGAGGCCTTCGCGCACGTCATCGATTCGATGTTCAACCAGCACGCGAAGTGGCTGGACAAGGCCCAGCGGCTGGCGCCGTGGCGCGCCCCGGTTCCGGCGCTGAACCTGCTGCTCACCTCGGTCGTCTGGCGCCAGGACCATAACGGCTTCAGCCATCAGGATCCAGGCTTCCTGGACGTGGCGGCCAACAAGCGGCCCGACGTGGTGCGCATCTATCTGCCGCCGGACGCCAATTGCCTGCTGAGCGTGGCCCGGCATTGCCTGCAGTCGGTCGGCCATGTCAACGTAATCGTGGCCGACAAGCAGGCGCACCCCGTCTACCTCGACGCGGCCGGGGCGGCGCGCCATTGCCGGGCCGGCATCGGCGCCTGGGATTGGGCGGGCACGTTCGTGCAGCACGAGCCCGATGTGGTGCTGGCCTGCGCCGGCGACATTCCCACGCAGGAAGCGCTGGCCGCGGTCGCATTGCTCAAGTCCCTGTTTCACGGCCTGAAGATCCGCTTCGTCAACGTGGTCGATCTTTTCACGCTGGTTCCGCCGGCCGTGCATCCGCATGGCCTGCCGGACGAGGCGTTCGACGCGCTGTTCACGGCGGACAAGCCGGTGATCTTCAATTTCCATGGCTATCCCGCGCTGATCCACCGGCTGTGCTACCGCCGGCGCAACCATGCCGGCTTTCACGTGCATGGCTATCGTGAAGAGGGAGACCTGAATACGCCGTTCGAACTCGCGGTGCTCAACGGCATCGACCGCTACAGCCTGGCGATGGATGTGCTCGAGCGCGTGCCGCGCCTGCGTGGCTGCGCCCCGGCCGCCCGCGAGCGCCTGCTTGCGCAGCGCGACCGGCAGCTGGCCCAGGCGCGCGCCGAAGGCCTGGATCCGGAAGAGATTCGCAATGGCCGGTGGCCCGACCAAGGGCTGGAGAATGCGTGACGGGCGGGCTCGCGCGCGCCGGCGCAAGCCCGCGCCCATCGGCCCGCCCGCGCTGGGCGCCGGCCTGATCACCGGCGCGGCGGACGACGATCCCAGCGGCATCGCCACCTATTCCCAGGCCGGCGCGCAGTTCGGCTACGCGATGCTGTGGACCATGCCGCTGACGCTGCCGCTGATGGTCGCGATCCAGCTCGTCAGCGCGCGCATCGGCTGCGTTACGCGGCGCGGCCTGGCCGCCAACATCAAGCGCGATTTTCCGCCAATAGTGCTGTGGGCCGTGGTCGGACTGCTGCTGACGGCCAACACGCTCAACCTGGCCGCGGATATCGCCGCGATGGCGCAGGCGGTGCATCTGGTCGCGGGAGGGCCGGTAGGGCTGTATGCGGCGGGTTTCGGCGCGCTCAGCCTGACGCTGCAGGTGTACATGCGTTATCAGGCCTACGTGCGCTGGCTCAAATGGCTGACGCTGGCATTGCTGGCCTATGTCGCGGTCGCCTTCACCGTCGAGGTGGACTGGCCAGCCCTGATCCGCGAGACCGCCCTGCCCGGCCTGGCGCTCGGCCACGATGCGCTGCTGATGATCGTCGCGGTGTTCGGCACCACCATCAGTCCCTATCTGTTCTTCTGGCAGGCCGCCCTGGAGATGGAGTCCGGCCATGATGGGCGGCCGCGCTCCGGGGCCGGCCTGCGGGCACAGTTGCGGCGCATCCGCGCGGATACCCTGGTTGGCATGACTTTCTCGAACCTGATTGGCTTTTTCATCATTCTCGCCACCGCCGCCACGCTGCACGCGGACGGCGGCGCGGCTATCCAGACGTCCGCGCAAGCCGCCGAGGCGCTGCGGCCGCTGGCCGGGGACTTCTGCTTCGCGCTGTTCTGCCTGGGCATCGTGGGCACCGGCCTGCTGGCCGTGCCGGTGCTGGCGGGGTCGGCCGCCTATGCCGTGGCCGAGGCCACCGGCTGGCCGGGCAGCCTGGACGCCCGGCTGGACAAGGGCGAGGGCGCGGCCTTCTACGCGATCATCGGCGCGGCCACCATGGGCGGAGTGGCGCTGTGCTTCACCCCGCTCGATCCGGTGGCGGAACTGTTCTGGGCGGCGGTGTGCAATGGCGTGATCGCGCTGCCCATCATGAGCGTGATGATGCTGCTGGCGTCGCGGCCCAAGGTCATGGGCGCGCATGTCATCGGTCCCTGCCTGCGCCTGGCGGGCTGGAGCGCCACGGGCGTCATGGCGCTCGTCGTCGTCGCCATGCTGGCCACGCTCTAGCGCCCCTGGGGCATCGCGCCGTCGGCGGCGCAGGCGGCCGACGCGTCGCTGCACAGGAACATCGGCACCTTGATGAACAGGCTGCCCGACAGGGACAGTCCGCGCGCCAGATGGTCGTCGGCCAGGATGAAACCGGCGATCGGTCCTGGCGCCGGACCGCGCGGCCCCGTCAGGGCCTGCTCGTCCAGGATCTGGATGGCGCCGTTCTCGCCCTCCACCCAGCCCGGCGCGGCCAGGAACGTCTGCAGCGCGTCCTGTGTCGAAAAGAACAGGACGAGGGACTTGTCGTCCAGGCCGAGTATGGCCCCGGGCGGACCGGCGATAACGTTGTAATAGGTGCGTTCGCCGCCCGCCTCGATCAGCACACCGCGCCCATAGGCCACTCCCAGGATGCCGCCATCCGCCCGCAGGCCGGGCACGATCAGCGTGCCGAAGGCGCGGGCCAGCACGGCGCGCGCCCGGGGAGACAGCCGGTACAGGCGCAACAGCACGGCCTCGGACTCCTGATCGACGCGCGCGAGCATGGCAGGCGAGACGGTCATCGGGCTCCTGGCCGGTTGCGCCCGGGCGCCGGCCGTCGGCAACAGCATGAGCAGGACATGGAACAGCACGAGGGCGAGGCGCGTTTTCATACCGGCTCCCTGATCTTGGGCAAGTGTCCGGCGGCCCCTTGCCGTCCGGACGGACAAGTCCATTGACGCATGGCCGCGCCCGCCCGCTGTTGACAACAGTCAAGCACGGCGCCTCGGGGCGGTGCTACACCAAGGCATCGGCGCGGCCATGCGGGCCGATGCGCCAGCATCACGAGGACGCGCCATGACCGAGCCTGGGGATATTTCGGATCTGGTCTATGCGGACCGCTACGCGTGGCCAGGCGAGTCGTTGCGGATCGATACGTACCGCCGGGTGGCAATCGCGCTGGCGGCGCGGGAGGCCGGACCGGAACGGGAACGCCACGCCGCCCTCTTCCTGGAAAATTTCCTCGCCGGCGCGATCGGCGCGGGGCGCATCATGGCCAATGCCGGCGCCGCAGACGGCGACGGTGACGGCGGGGCCACCATGGTGAACTGCTTCGTCCAGCCTGCCATCGATCCTGGCCTGGGCTGGCCGCAAGGCCTGGATGCGGCGCTGGCCCGCGCCGTGCGCACGATGTCCATGGGCGGTGGTGTCGGCTATGACTTCAGCCCTGTGCCGCCCGCGGACTCAGGCGCGGGTCGGGGCGGCGCATGCGCCGTCATCGACCGCTACGACCAGGCCTGCCAGGCCCTGGCCACGCCGGCCAGGCGCCGGCGGGGCGCGCAGATGGGCGTGCTGGCCTGCGATCATCCCGACCTGCCCGCCTTCCTGCGCGCCAAGGCCGGACGGCGCCGCTGGCCGACCCTGAACCTGTCGGTCGCGCTGAGCGACCGCTTCCTGCGGGCCGTGGAGAACGACGAGGCGTGGACCCTGCGCCATGCCTGCCCGCCGGCGGGCGGACAGGCATCACAGCGAGGCGTGCGTGGCGACGATGGAACCTGGCCCTATGCCCGCCTGCCGGCGCGGCGGCTGTGGGAGGCGCTGACCGCCGCGGCCTGCCGGGACGCTGAACCGGGGGTGCTGTTCGTGGACACGATCAATGCGCTGAATCCGCTGCGCGACAGCGAACGCCTGTCGGCCACCAACCCTTGCGGCGAGCAACCCCTGCCGCCCCATGGGAGCTGCGTGCTCGGGCCGATCAATGTGTCGCGCTTCGTGCGCAATCCGTTCGGCGCGAACGGACCGCCCGGCTTCGATTTCAGCGAGCTGGGACGACGCGTGCGGATACAGGTGCGCCTGTTGGACAACGTGCTGGACCTGACCCGCTGGCCTTTGCCGGAACAGGCGGCCGAGGCCCAGGCCAAGCGCCGTATCGGCGTGGGACTGTCCGGGCTTGGGGATGCGCTGCTGATGCTGCGGTTGGACTATGGCTCGCCGGCCGCGCGCGTGTTCGCCGCGCGGATCGCTCGCTGCATCCGCGACCAGGCCTATCTGGCGTCGGCCGGGCTGGCGGCTGAACGCGGCGTGTTTCCCGCCTATGCGCCAAGACCGTATCTGGAGCCCAGGGCCGGATGGCCACCCCTGCCGCCCGCCGTGCAGGCCGCCATCCGGCGGCACGGCCTCAGGAACAGCCATCTGGTTTCGTTCGCGCCCACGGGCAGCGTCAGCATCGCCTTCTTCGACAATTGCTCGACCGGCATCGAGCCGGCCCACGCGTGGCAGTATCGCCGCCGGCTGCGCATCGGCGAGGCCCCGGCGCGCAACGTGGTGGCGCAGAATCCCGCATGGCGGCTCTGGCGCCGGTTGCATGGCGATGGCGACGAACTGCCGCCCTACTTCCGCCGCGCGGCCGATATCGCCCCATCCGCGCATATCGCCATGCTGGCGGCGCTGCAGCCCTGGGTGGATGCCGCGATTTCGAAGACGGTGCCGCTGCCGCCCGAGTGCACGGCGGCAGAGGTCGGCGCGCTGTTCCTGCGAGCCTGGCGCCTGGGAGTGAAAGGTCTGACGGTGTTCCGGCCGGATCCCCGGATGCCGGCGGTGCTGGAGCCGGCCCGGCACGAAGGGCAGACAGGCCCGGCGGCTCCCGCGGCCGCCTGAGGGGGATGCCGCGTCACGCGGTGGCGCGCGGCGCTTCGGCGCCAGCGGGCCCGAGGCGTCGGGCCACCCGTCCGCGGCTGGCCTGCGCCCAGAAAGACGGCCGCCGCAGCAGGCGCCGGCTGGCTGAGCGCAGGCCATCGCCGGCCCTGCGCAGCAATCGCAGGGCCGCTTTGTCGCCTTGTCGACCCGTCAGCCTGCCGGTCGACAGGCTGACACACACATCGCGCCCCAGCGCGGCGGCTGTACGGAAGTCCTGCGCGCTGCCCAGCGCGCCTTGCACGTCGGCCAGGGCCTTGACGTAGCGCTCGAGCTTGCGGGATGGACTGAGCAGCAACAGCGCCTCGCTGGCATAGCGCAGGCGTTTGACGCGGATCCGCGCCGCATGCTGGCGCCGCGGCCCCTGGTCGGCGGCGTTATCCAGGCGCGCGCGCAGCGCCGCGTCCCAACCCTCGAGGCGGCGGCCGAGCGCGCGATACAGCGACCGGGGCGCGCGCTCGGCCATGGCGGCGGGGATCTCCGCGCTGCGTTCCCGGAGCAGGCGCAGCATGGCCTGGAAGCGTTCGGTCTGCAGGTTGGCGTACATCTCGTCGTGCGCGATCTCGGAGCGGGCGCGGGCCCGCGCGGCCGAGGCTTGCGGATCGATATCCGGATCGGCATCGCAGAGCTGCGGCAGCACTTCCATCGTGAAGACGTCCCAATCGCGCGCCCGCGACAGCGGCTGCATGGCCCAGGCCACTTCCTTGCGCAGCGCGCGACGCATGGGGCGCGCGCCTGGCGGCCGTGGCAGCAGGTCGGACAGCGCGCACAGCCGGCGCACGTAGATCCGCAGATCATGGATGAGATCCGGGCCGGCGTCCGCCACGGCGGCCCGGCCCTCGCCCAACCGATGCGCGCGGCTCCAGATTTCGCCGAACCAGGTGGCGGCGACGGCTTCCAGCCCCGTGTGCAAGGCTGGCGCGGGCTCCGCCCGGGCCGCGCCATTGCCTGGGCTCGAGGCCTTGGCTCCGGCAAGGCTTCGGACCGCGCCGTCGGCCGAACTCCTGGCCGGTCGCCCGGCGGCGCGGGTATCCTGCCGGGCACTGCCGTTGGCCGATGCCGGCCGCGTTGATTGCGCCATGACCGCGCTCCTGTGTGGGTGGTGATCATGACCACGGTACTCGCTGGCGCAACAGGCTTGTTGACGCGAGTCAAGCTCGCGACGGTCGGGCCGAAACCGAACGGCCCGATTTTTCTGGTTGACCATGCTCAATATGCCGCTCTGGCGAGGCGGGAGACGGGATGGGGGGCCGCCGTGGCGGGCGTCGCCGACCGGCTGGAAATCCGCTGAATCAGGGAATCAGCACAGCGGTGGCCTGCAGGCGCCCCTGTCGCAGGTCATCCAGGGCGTCGTTGGCCTGTTCGAGCGGATAGGTCCGGACGTCGCAATGTATGCCCGCCGCCGGGGCCAGCGCCAGGAATTCGCGGGCGTCGGCCCGCGTCAGGTTGGCCACGGACACCAGCTTGCGCTCGCCCCACAGCAGGCGGTACGGAAATGCGGGAATGTCCGTCATGTGTATGCCGCCGCACACGACGCATCCGCCCTTGCGGACGGCCCGCAAGGCCATGGGTACAAGCTCGCCGACGGGCGCGAAGATGATGGCCGCGTCCAGGGGTTCCGGCGGGTCGACGCCGCTGTCGCCGGCCCAGGCCGCGCCCAGCGTGCGCGCGTGCAACTGGGCGACGGCGTCGCCGGGTCGGGTGTAGGCATGCAGACGGCGATGTTGCCAGGCGCAGATTTGCGCCAGCGCCTGCCCGGCCGAGCCGAACCCGTACACGCCCAGGCGGCGGGCGTCGCCAGCCGCTCGCAGCGCGCGCCAGCCGATCAGGCCGGCGCACATCCACGGCGCCATGGATTCGGCCGGACCGGCCTGCGGCAGCGGATACACATATGCGGCTTCGGCCAGCATGTGTGACGCAAAGCCGCCGTCGCGCGTATAACCGGTGAACGCCGCCGCATCGCAGAGGTTCTCGCGTCCGGTCAGGCAGAACGCGCAGCGGCCGCAAGTCCAGGCCAGCCAGGCGGCGCCGGCGCGGCGGCCGGCCAGGCGCGGGTCGACGCCCTCGCCTGTCTCCTCGACGATGCCGATCACCTCGTGTCCGGGCGTGACCGGATACCGCAGGCCCGGCAGCTCGCCGTCCACCACGTGCAGATCCGTGCGGCAGACGGCGCATGCCTCGACCTTCAGCAGCACCTGGCCGGGGCCGGGCCGGGGCGTGGGCAACCGTTCCAGGCTGAGGGGCGCGCCAGGCGCCCGTTGCGACATGGCTCTCATGGGAAGTATCCACAAGGGCCCGGCGTGCCGGCGCCGGGCCCATCGCGCCCTAGCCCACGACCAGCCTGTCGTTGACCTCGGCAACGCCGGGGGCAGACCAGGCCGCGCGCTCGGCCGCGCCGCGCTCGATCCAGCTATTCACGCAGCCATTGAGCGTGACCTTGTTGTCCTGCACGTTGACCTCGACGCGCCTGGCCTCCAGCTGCGCGCTGCGCAGCAAGGCATCCTCGATCCGGCGCTTGATGTCGCTGGCGCGCGCCGACGGCGCGACTTCGATCTGGTTCGAGATGCCGATCACGCCCGACAGCTTGCGCACCGCGCGCTCGGCGGCGTCGCGCTGATAGAACCAGTCCACCGTGCCGTTCAGCGTCACCCAGCCCTTCTGCACCGTTACCTGCACCTTGCCATCGGGCACAGTGGAATCCCACGCGATGATGTTCAGCGCGCGCGCGGCGACCTGGTCGTCGGCCAGCTGCTTGGCCGCAGCCGTCCGCACCTGGATTTCCTGGGCGATGCCGCGCACGCCCTTGACGCGCTGCACGGTATGCTCGGCGGCCAGCTTCTGCGCATAGGTTTCGACATAGCCGTTGAGCATGACCACGCCGTTCTCGACCGTCACGTCGATATGCAGATCATCGATACTGGGCTCGAACGCCAGGGCCTGCCGGACCCGGTCCCGCAATGCTTCGTCACTCATGATGCTCTCCTGGTTCCGGGGCGGCGCCCCGCCATGCGCCAGCGCCGGCGGCGCTGGTCGCGTCCAGCCTTTGCATGACCTACTCGATCTGCAGCAGCCGGCCGTTGCTGCCCGCTTTTTTCGGCAAGGTCAGCACCAGCACGCCGTTCTCGCATACGGCCCTGGCAGCGGCCGAATCGATCGGACTGGCCAGCGTCACCGAGCGTTGGATCTGCCCCCAGTAACGTTCCTTGCGCAGAACCTTGCCTTCATCCTTGACCTCGCTACTCTGCTCCTTGTTGGCGAGAATCATGACCGTGGCGCCGTCTATTTCGACCGAGATGTCCTTTTTCTCGACGCCGGGCAATTCCGCTTTCAGGACATATTTGTCGCCGGCTTCGGTGACGTCGATGTCCATGCGCGGAAAGTCCTCGTCCGTGCGAGACCGGATCGGCCTCAGCAGCGCCTGGAAGACATCGGGGAACGTATCGAGGGACAGGGGGCTGTATTGAGTAAGTCGGGACATGGTGGCTCCTTGGAAGACCGCTTGCGTTCAACCGCAACCGTCCAGTTCATCTTGAGCGTTCGCGTCCGGGCCTCGTTGACTTTTGTCAGGGAAAAAATCGGGAGCGAACGCGGGAGCCGGTTGGCGCGGTGGCGATCCCGCCGTCCGGCCCGCCGATAATGAATCCCTGCCGTGCTCAGGGTTCTTTGACATATTCCATGCTGTCGTTTTCCGGGCTGCTTGCCCAGAGCGCGTCGCCCGCCCGGCTGTTTATGCCCGGCGCCATCCTGTTGGGAGTCACCGCGAGCATCTCTCACACGCTGGCTGGTGCTGTGCTTCTCGATCGGGCTGGCCATCACCCTGGTCACGGTCGGTGTCGTCGCGGCGCTCAGCGTGCGGCACGTTAGCCGGCACGCGCCCTGGTTCAGCGCGGTGGCGCAGCGGGCGCCCTACCTCTCCAGCCTGCTGATCATCGCGGTTGGCATCTACGTGGGCCTGCATGGATGGCTTGGGCTGCGCTAGCGCCGTCCAGAAAATCGACAACACCCTGCCGTCGCGCGGGCAGCCGCGCATTCATTACGGCGCTGACAGCCCAAGCGCGCTCACGATCAGCAAGATCGCCACGCCTACGCAGACTTCCAGCACAGTGTTCCGGCGCAACGGCCCAAGCGCGATTTCCGGCTGTCGCCGGATCCTGGGCACCCACCAATACCGGTTCATGATGGCCAGCACGGTCATGGCTAATGCCAGCAGGATCTTCAGCCCCAGCCATTGCTGATAGGCGGACGCGATATCCAGCCCCTCTGGGGACAGAATCAGCACGGCGTTGACGACGCCGCTAAGCAGCAGGACCGCGACGGCGACATGCCCGGCGGTCGAGAAGCGCATCAAGGCCCGGGTGGCATCGGCGCGACAGGCGGGCTCCGTCCATCGCCGCAGGATCAGCAGGAAGACCGGCAGCGACCCCAGCCAGAAACCGGCCGCCAGGCAATGCAGCATGTCGTTCAGCGCGTGGAGCAGGCCGGTCCTGCCCTCCTCCATCGCGGCGTGCCCGCTCAGCGCCAGCGGCAGCAGGGCCAGGCCCGAGGCGAGCGCGCGCGGCCATGTCCAGTCCGGCCGGGGCCGCAGAAACAGGCACAGCACCAGCAGCATCGCCGCCGCCCGCAGGATCCAGGCCTGTCCATAGCGGGTCTGCAACGCCACGGTGGCCAGCATGTCGGTCTGCGCCATGGCCTGCCATTCGCCGGCGATGCTGGCGGTTTGCAATGGCAGGAGACACAGCACGGACAGCATTCCGGCCACCGAGGCGCCGCGCAACACCTTGCGCAAGTCCGCCTCGACGGACAGCCTCAAGCCGCGCGACCCGCTCAGCGCCAGCATGGCGCTGGCGCCGAACAGCAGCGTCGACGCCATGTAGGCGACAAAGCGCAATAGCGCGAACGTGGCGATGATCATGGCCTGGGCGCGCCGTCGGCGGCGGGAGCTTGCATGCGGCCTCAGGGCTTGATCGTGAACGACCAGGCGCCATTGGTCTTGTGGCCGTCCTTGGACAAGGCCTGCCACTTCACCGTGTAGACGCCTGCCGGCAGATCCTTGCCGATCGGCAGGACCAGCGTCTTGTTGTCACCGGGCGCCAGGGCCGATTTTTCGGTCGGGACGGTCTTGCCGGCGGCATCCTGCAGCGTCA
The DNA here is from genome assembly GCF_043119405.1 of Achromobacter sp. 413638. Classification (NCBI taxonomy): domain Bacteria; kingdom Pseudomonadati; phylum Pseudomonadota; class Betaproteobacteria; order Burkholderiales; family Alcaligenaceae; genus Achromobacter; species Achromobacter sp. 413638. The sequence continues at coordinate 4,151 of NZ_JBICCO010000023.1, read as the reverse complement.
GCGAGGAAAACGCGGCCTCAAGCCCTTCGGTCAGCGTCAGCGTGACGGTGGCCGGCGTCTTGGCCAGGACCGCGTCCTTGGCGGGCGTGGCGGTTCCGACATGGGCGTGCGCCCAGAGGAGTTGCGGGGCGGCGGCGAGCACCAGGGCGGCAATCAGTGATTTTTTGAGCATGGAAATTCTCCTGGACCTTGAATGAACGGCGTTCCGCCAGACATGGCTTGGCGTTCGCCCGGAAATCGAGCACACGTCTGGGCCCGTACCCAGGCACGAGTCAGAATGCGAGCGGCGACAAAGCACGCTGGCGGCCGGGCAATATGCTCGCCGCATAAGCGGCAAACATGCCCGCCCCTGTCAGGGCGGGAATCCGTCTCGTTCGGGTAACGGGCGTCAGGCGGCAGGAGGCGCGCGCGACCGCTGCGGCAATCGTGCCAGGGCGCTGGAGAGATAGGGAGCCGCGACAGGCGCCGGCGCGGCATGCTGGATGACGGGCGCCAGCCAGCTGTACAGGAGCAGCGCCGGCGGAGTGATACCGCCCAGCATCGCGCAACCGGCGGTGCAGCATTGCGGCAATGCGCCGCCCTGCTGCCTGGCGTGCTGCGCGGCGTCTTCCGAATCCAGGGCAACCACGCGCGGACCGCTGGCCGTGCAGATGATCGTGGTGGCGCCGGCCCGGTCCGATCCGTGGCCCGAGGATGCCAGGGCGGAGGACGCGATCAATGCCTGGAAGACGAACAGGGCCATCGCGATCAGCGCGACCCATCGTCTTCCGGCATTGGCATGTGCGCGCATCGGCGTCCCCTGTTGCGGAAAAAAATCTTAGCACGCAGGTGGCGGCGGCAATCCCCTCCCCGGCGGCAAGGCGCCTGCGTATACCGCCGCGGCCCCGAGTTCGCGCTCGATTCTGAGCAGGCGATTGTATTTGGCCGTGCGATCCGAGCGCGACATCGAACCGGTCTTGATCCCGCCGCAATGGCCAGCCACCGCCAGGTCCGCGATGCTGGTGTCCTCGGTCTCGCCGGAACGGTGCGACATGACCACCCGATAGCCGTTGCGGGCGGCCAGGCGCAGCACCTGCTGCATCTCCGTCAGCGTGCCGATCTGGTTGGGCTTGACCAGGATGGCATTGGCCAGGCCCTGCCCGATGCCCTGCTCGAACAGGCGCGGATTGGTGCAGAACACGTCGTCGCCGACCAACTGGCAACTGGCGCCCAGCCGTTCGGTGAGCATTTTCCAGCCGGCGGGGTCGTCCTCGGCCATGCCGTCCTCGATGGAGAGGATCGGATAGGCCCGCGTCAGCGCCGCCAGGTAGTCGACCTGCTCCTGGGCGCTCAGGCGCCGGTCCTGTCCGGCATAGACGTAGCCGGCGGGCCGATGAAATTCGCTGGCGGCCGGATCCAGGCCCAGCGCGACGTCCTGGCCGGGCCGGAGTCCGGCCTGTCCGATCGCCGCCATCAGGAAGTCCAGCGCTTCCTCGGCCGCGCGCAGATCGGGCGCGAAGCCGCCCTCGTCACCCACGTTGACCGAATGGCCGGCGCGTTTCAGGGCGTCCTTGAGCGCATGGAACACTTCGGCGCCCATGCGCACCGCCTCGGCGAAGCTGGTCGCGCCCACCGGCAGCACCATGAATTCCTGGAAATCCAGCGGATTGTCGGCATGGGCGCCGCCGTTGAGCACGTTGATCATGGGCACAGGCATGACGCAGGCCTGGCTGCCGCCCACGTAACGCCACAGCGGCAGTTTCAGGCTGGCCGCCGCCGCGCGCGCCGCGGCCAGCGACACGCCCAGTATCGCGTTGGCGCCGAGGCGGCTTTTGTCGGGCGTGCCGTCCAGCGCGATCATGGCCTGGTCCAGGTCCGCCTGGCGGTCGGCGCGCATGTCCCGCAGCACATCGCGCACTTCCGTGTTGACGCTACGGGCCGCGTCCAGGACGCCTCGGCCATGGAAGCGACGCGGATCGCCATCGCGCCGCTCGCAGGCTTCACGGATGCCAGTGGACGCGCCCGACGGCACCAGCGCCACGCCGCAGGCGCCGTCTGAAAGCGCCACCTCGACCTCCAGCGTGGGATTGCCTCGGCTGTCCAGCGCCTCGAAAGCGCGGATATCGACGATATGCATGGGGAGACTCCTATATGTTAGTCAATTGAACAAATCGAGGCTGCCGGCCCTGACACCGATCGCATGAGCAAGGCGGCGAATATTGGTTAAATGCTAGCCAGCCTGCTAGCATCCGAATATCGATTTGTTTTACGATTGCGTCAGTTTTCCTGACATAAGAACGCTCAAGGACGCTCAAGAACGCCCATGCGCAAGCTCCCTCCCCTGGCCTCCCTGCGCGCATTCGAGGCGGTCGCGCGCACCGGCTCGGTGACGCGCGCCGCCGAGGAACTGGCGCGCACGCACGGCGCGATCAGCCGGCATCTCAAGCTGCTGGCCGACGACGTGGGCGCCGAACTCTTCGAGCGCGACGGCACCGGCCTGCGAATGACGCCGGCGGCGGCCGACTTCTATGCCGTGACCCGTTCCGTGTTCGACCAGCTGGAGCGCGCCTACGACAACCTGGGCAGCCGCGCCGTCGGTCCGGGCGTGCACGTGGCCTGCAGCGCGACCTTCGCCATGCGCTGGCTGGTGCCGCAGCTGGCGGTGTTCTATCGCAAGCACCCGGATATCCGCATCCGGCTTTCGATGACCTCGGCGCGCGAGATCCGCAACGAAGGCGCGGATGTGCTGGTGGCGTGGGACATGTCCAGCTACTCGGACGCCGATCAGCGGCGCGCCCTGCCCTTGGCGCCGGTGAATTTCGCGGCGGTCTGCGTGCCGGCCTGCGCCAGGCTGGCGGCCGCGAAGCGGACGCGGATCGCGCATGGCTACACGTCCAGCGCCTGGAATCAATGGGAGGCCAAGACCGGGAAATCGGTTGCGCGTGGCGATGTGCTGGAGTTTCCGCACACCCATCTATGCATTGAGGCGGCGTTGTCCGGCCTGGGAGTCGCCCTGGTGGAAACGCGATTGATCGCGCGCGAGCTGGCCGAAGGCACCTTGGTGGCGCCATTCGGCACTGTTCAGTTCGACGGCGGACTGCGCGCCCTGCCCGCCGCCGGGCGGCGCATGAATGCGCAGGCACAGGCCTTCGTGGCTTGGCTGCGGGACGCGCTGACCGTGTAGGCGCGACGCGCGGCCAGACCTATCCCGCCGCCTCCTGCATCACGTCGCCAGCAGCTTGATCGCCGCCAGGATGCTGACCGCCCAGGTCGTCATGCGCACGACGCCATCGCCCAGCCGGCTGACCGCCTTGGCGCCCAGCGTGCCGCCCAGCGCGCAACCCAGCGCCAGCGGCAGCGTCATCGGCCACGGCACCACGCCGCGCCAGATGAACACGGCCACGGACGCGGTCGAGATGACCAGGCTCAACCGCGTGCCGAGCGCGGCGGCGGTGGACGGCGTGTGGCCGTGCAGCGCCACCAGCGTCAGGATCAGGAAGACGCCATAGCCGGCGCCGAAAAACCCGGAATACACCGCCAGCACCAGCACCAGCACGAAACCGGTGAACCGCTGCATGGCGCTGGGCGAGACGTTGACCGTCTTCGGGCGGCGTCCGGCCCAGAAGGTGCCGACGATGGAGGCAACCAGCAGGAACAGCACCACGCTGCGCAGCCGCATCGGGTCGATGATGGTCAGGAGCTGCGCGCCCAGCACGGAACCGAGCAGGCACATGGGCCACAGCCATCCGGGCACCGGCACGGCGGTCTCCGGCAGTTTCTTCGCATGGGCCAGCGAGCCCGTCAGGAAGGCGGCCCACAGCGCCACCTTCACCGCGATGACGCTGTCGTCGGCGGCGATGCCGGCCAGCATCAGCAGCGGCACGCCCAGCGTCACCCCGCCTCCCGCCGTCACCGCCACCACGCCGCAGGGCAAGCCCAGCGCGAACATCAACAACATGGCCTGCATCGACATGTCCACCATCGTCTCCATTTATTGTGCCCTGGCAGTATGGCGTCGCATGGCAATACAATCCAATCATTGTATTGAGTACATCGGACTCGGCGGCGGGCGACATGAACCTGTATGAACGACTGACGGCGGAACTGGCGGCGGCCATCCGAGGCGGTGAACTCGCCGGGGGGGGGGGGGGGGGGGGGGGGGGGGGGGGGGG